>JALSQP010000112.1 GCA_026985375.1 Desulfurococcales archaeon
TTCTCAGAGAAGAGAGACGTTATACGCTCGTGTTCTGATCCATATCCATATAAATATCCGGGCATCGAAACAAAAATTGTATGAAGGATTCATAATTAATTATTCTATGAGGATTGACGGTAGTGTCTATGATTTCACTTCCCTTGCCAAGGATAAGATCGGATGTTCTCAGCGTCGAACAAGCACTTGCTTATAGGAGAAGCCATAGAAGCTTCAAAGATGAACCGCTCAGTATTAATGATATTTCCCAGATACTATGGGCAGCCTACGGCTTGTCGATGCCGATCAAAGGATTCCTAACATGCCCGAGTGCTGGTGCTACTTATCCATTAGAACTATATCTCGTTGTTGGAACAGAGGATGTCGAGCTAAGTGATGGCGAGTTCTTGGAGCCTGGGTCATATAGGTATCTACCAAAGTACCATGCTCTTGCATATGTTAAGCCGGGCCATATCAAGGAGAAGATCTATAGGGCTTGTCTCTCACAGAAATGGGTTCTCCAAGCCAAGGCTAATATTGTTATAGCAGCAGACTATGGGCGGACAACACAATACTATGGTGAACGCGGCATCAGATATGTTGTTTTAGAGGCAGGTCACTGCGCCCAGAACATCTATTTAGAGGCGACAGGACTTGGTCTCGGCGCGGTCGCTATAGGTGCTTTCGATGATGATGAACTAGGAGAAGCCACCGGACTCAGAGAGGAGGTTCAGCCGATATATGTGGTGGCGGTGGGTATACCCAGACACAGGTATTTTATAAGCGAGAATACATTGCAGGAGCATCTAAGAATGAAACGGAGGAGAAAAGGCCTTGTCTAGGCCGCGTCGACTGATAGTCTTGACTTCAATATCTCTTTGGCTTCCTTGAGTATCTTCTCAGTGTTCTCATCTGTTGACGGTGTTATATCTATTAAATTATAATCTGGGACATCAGCCCCCGAGTTCGCTATAGCTTTTAATGATTCCTCGAGGTTATAAAGCATGAGACCCATGTCTGGAATTGTTGATTCAGGCAATTTCTTTAAATCTCTTGTTATCTCGAGAACCTCTTTAGCTATTCCCTGGAAATTATGTACTGTCATCGCATATTCTAGACTTAAAGCTACTTTCTCCAAGACCAGATGGATCATTTGTAGACGAGCGGATATCTTGTCAAGCTTAGCTATTTCCTCAGCGTATTTCTTAGCTAGAAATGTTTCTCCACGCATCTGAAGCTCCGCCGCGACCTCCATCATGCGGTGGCGCCGATTCTTAATTCTATCAAGCAAAGCCTCTATTTTGTTCATCCCTAATTTGACGGAGTAAAGGGCTTGAATGCCTTCCCTATAAGGATCTATTTTTCTCCTTCGGAAAATCATGTAAATACACCAATAATGAAATCGGCAATGAAATGGTTAAAAATATAGGGACTATTAACTAGTTGTCAACTGGTTTAATCCTGGGAAGATCACCTTATATATGAATATTACCTCGTAATATCCCGGCAGTCCCTGATAAGGTTCAGCAATGACCTTGTAGGGTTTGAAGTACTTGAAGTGGGGTCTATCAATGAATGTTAGTGTTCTCGTTGAAGTAACTGTTACCTGGTACTTTATCCCGACCTTTTCGGCGAACAATTGGTACTCTGGCGATACCGGCTGGACATTACCAGTATACCATACGAAGTAGTAGGTATGATTCTTGTCCTCATAATTGAGATAGAGTATGCCGTCCACCATTATCTTATAGATAAGCGGTAGCTTATTCGGCTCATCAAATCTCGGAGATAGAAACGCTAGGCGCTGGCTCTGCACAATGTATAAGTAGAAGTATTTAGAGACATCTTCGCGTGCAATCCTCACCATCCAGTAACTCTTCGGTAGATCAACAAGTCCAACAAATGTTCCACCGCCGACAATCGGCACGACTGTAATGGTATTATTCTTACCGGGTATGAACCGGAATACGTCGAAGACCAGTATATAGGTCTGGTTCTCAGGTG
>JALSQP010000113.1 GCA_026985375.1 Desulfurococcales archaeon
GATCTCAAGATATCCATTATGGGCTGCATTGTTGACTATATTATCCGCTAACCTGCTACGTGTCAATATAAGAGTATAGCCTTCTCTGGAAGCTCTACCTGCAGAAATGTCTGCAAATATTCCTGTGTAGTCCGGACACAATATGCAACCATGCTGTATATGATATATGATAGAATCTATTGGTAACCGGAGTTTCTTATCGGAATATAATATAACCAGATAATCTCCCTCAATATCAATGTTCTCGACTTCTTCTAGAGGGATATTATACCATCTAGCCAGATAATCCGCGAAACTCTCGACAGCAAAAGTACCCATACAGAATAGGCTTATAATTATGTATATTTTGTTGGCGAAATCGCTCTCCATGAGCGGGAACATCTTCATTTGCCTTAGGAACTGTGCCTGACACGGAAGCCCTACAAATGCTATCCTCTTTATTTCGGCTGATAAGAGAGTCTCCTTAAGCTTCATGGTGTATGGGACTATGCTCCATCTATTGCCTGCTGCTCTAAGGATCTCACTTCTCGTCTTGGCAAGAACCACTTCACCCTTTATCCCTCGCGTCTTCTTCGCCGTCACTACTCCATCAATCTTTTTCTTATCCAGCAAGTAGAGGAGGATAGCAGTTACTGCTCCGCCTCCTTCGGTTCTTATTTTCTTATCTGTCGAACGAGCAAGATATGCACCAATGTATTTGCCCAGGGGATTAGACGGATCGATTGTTGTAGGCTGAAATGCCATTACTCACCACCTACAATAGAAGTAAGGATTTTTGCTCTTTCATGCAACTTATATCTCTGGATCAGTATTTGAGTTAGTCTAGGGCATCTAACAGTGCAGGTGCCGCACCTAATACACTTCTCGACTATAAGGTCTGGCCTACCGTCGACCATGTGGAGCGCATTAGTCGGACACGATAAAATACAGGCTCCACATCCAACACATACTCCGGTTAAAACAACTTCATCCATTAAGTCGAAACCGCTTAGCTTCGGATAAGCGGTTACTGCTTTGAACAGGTCTAGGAAGTATCCCTTCCCAGTACGTATACAGCTGAGAAGACTGATAAGCATCTGGGGTGCAGGGGGACACCCAGGTATTGAGTAGTCTACTCTGACTATTTTTTATATTGGAGCGTAGACACGATGATCCGGACGTGGTTCCTGACCTCCCCTTGCATAGAGGATTATGCCTCCGACACTAGCGCACGAGCCATAAGCTATCAGGATTTTCGAGTTACTCCTGATCTTCTTTAGCTCCTCAATATGCCTATGACTATTTAGACAGATAGGGCCGGTTATGATCGCATAATCATATTGTCGATCAATATTAACGTTTCCAATACATTTAGCATGAACATCATATATTCTCGCAAGTCTAGGATATACCCTCATCACCGATAGAGGACATCCCTCACATCCACCTAGATCATATATGAGTATGCTAGGTTTTCCGCCCATCCACTTTCACCTTTTCTTTACTCTAATTATATGTGTGGAGCAGGGAATACAGGGATCATATATTCTTGGGACAATATCAACATACTTTGACACAAATCCTTGAGCGGCTTGCTCCATTAACGGTATGTTAAACATTGTGGGAACAATTATTTTGTACTTACTTATTCTTCCATTGTTGTCGAGTTCAACTGTATGGATTAACGTCCCTCTTGGTGCCTCAAATACTCCTATTCCTCTCCCAGACCTATATACTAGAACTCTCGAGTAGCCTGGCTCCCCTACTTCGATTTTTTCAAGTAATTCTCTCGTTCTCTTTAGGATCAATTCTATCTCTATGAATCTCGCCTCTTGCAGTCCCCATAATGAATCATTGTTATAATCATAATACTTATTTAACCTGGCCCTCGGGCCTGTCTCAACGATTTGGTCGTTATATAGGGCGATCATTGAAGTGTTTTCCCGAGCCTCACCA
>JALSQP010000114.1 GCA_026985375.1 Desulfurococcales archaeon
TAGAGCTGCCGCTGCATTACCGCTACTGGCGACTGCTGCCCGTTTAAAGCCAAAGTACTTTGCCATACTAACAGATACACTCATGCATCTATCCTTAAAACTACCCGTTGGGTTTCGGGTCTCGTCCTTCAAGTAAAGGTTTTTAAGGCCCAGATACTCGGCGAGCCTCCCAGCCTTTATAAGGGGCGTGTAGCCTTCTCCTAAGCTGACAATGCATTTATCGTCAGGGACCGGTAAAAACTCCTTGTACCTCCACATGTTCTTGTTTCTATGCCTTAGATCATCAAGGCTTACAGAGTTCTTAATGGCCTCATAATCATATATTATGTCAAGCCTTCCGAGATCCTTATTTCTACACATCACTGGTTTTTCGTCCAGCCTATATATTTTGCCGCATTTACTGCATTTAAGATATTGAACATACATTACACTACCACCTTAAAGATTCTCTAAACCTATCTAGCGCATGAACGATTATTATCGTTATCCGTAGGATCCACAGATAACCGTATTAGAATCCCTCATACATAGAGGATTCTATGGGAGCTGAGTATTGTTTGGTATTGGAAGGCAGAAGAGGAAAAAAGAAAAACATGCTATATGCTATGAGATCCTCGACGCTATGAGGAAGACCGGATGCCCAATCTGCAACATACTAAAGAGGCTTGAAGAAGACAGTATCAAATACATGCTATACGCTCAGGTAAACGACCCATTAGTTCGCCGGAAATTACGGGAGAGCCTTGGCCTCTGTCCTTTCCATGCATGGTTATTAGCAGATATTGTGAGGGGTAATCCTGAGATCGATTTACTAGGGCCTTCGATAATATATGAAGACATGCTTAGAACGTATCTTGAGAAAAACGGGGGGTATGATGGGGAATGCTTCCTTTGCAGAAAAACATGGGAATTCGAGAGGATATATATTGAGGAGATGGCGTCCTGCATAACCATAGATAATCGTTTGCTGGATGAATACCGGAAAAACAAGTCTATATTGTGCCGTAGGCACTACGAGATGCTTCTCAATAATATTGATGAAAGGCTCAGAGGGAAACTAACAACGATACAGCGCGAGAAGCTTAGGAAAATACTTGATAATCTTTCCGAGTATATTCGGAAACAAGACTATAGGGTAAAAGAAAATCCATCCTACGAAGAAGCGAGAGCCTGGCTTGACGCGATAATATTCTTGAAAGGTGAGAAGATCTCACCAAATATCAATTGGTTCAAACTAGAACTAAACCGTAAGCGGCAGAGAACAAGACATTTATTCTCTGTATAGGAGCCGCCAATAATCATTTCGCACTGGCCCTTCAATGCTAGTCATAATGATCTCCCTTATCTCGTCCTCGGGCAGGAGGATCTTCGCGATCTTTAGAATATTTTCTAAACAGGGATTCCTCCTAGCTTGCTTAAATAGGCCTGGATGGTATTCTTTAGAATAAATCATAGATCTGAGTATGTCCTCGAAGATTCTTCTACCATCGCTATTTAGTACATCATGGTTGAAATATATCCGATACCCCATTAGGAGTTTTCTCATTAGATTCTCAGCGTAACAACGGTATCCAGTCATTTTTTCATCCCAGTTTTCTTCATAGAAAAAACTATATAACGCCTAGCTATTATTATAGTCTAAGGTGTAGTTTATATGATCTCTTCATCTCACCCCGTTACCAGATACGACTTGTTTATTAACGGTATGAGGAGGCTTAAGGAAGCATCGATCCTAATGATCATAGGTGATCTACTAGTGTCATTCGGTTCGATCTCAGTACTTTCAATGATATTTGGTGGCCCACATGGATTGGTCATCGGGTTGGTGCCCGGAGCAATTACGATTGTAGGATTAATACTTATACTCATAGCGCTCTATATGCATGTCGTACCGTCATTCGAGACATTGAGGGACTATA
>JALSQP010000115.1 GCA_026985375.1 Desulfurococcales archaeon
AAGCAGAAGTATCAATGACTATAGATGTGTTAAGGAGGTTCTACAACCTCTGCCTCAAGGCGGTGGAGACAGAACCTCTGGATAGGAGAGACAGGATTATCGATAGATGGTTCTTCTCGAGATTCAATAAGATAATAGATGAGGCGGCAAAGCATCTAGATGAAATGAAGATCAGGGACTATGTTCAGACGATCTTCTACAAAGCCATGTCCATCATAGAACACTACAGGGAGAGAACAAGCCAAGAAGAAGCCATTAGAGCTGTAAGAGCAGTACTCGATAAGTGGCTGATAGCTCTCAACCCCGTAATACCTCATCTCACCGAGGAGATAGGTGAGAAGCTCGGCTACAAACAGTATGTGTCCCTGATGAAATGGCCTGAGCCCAGCAGGGAAGAATATGATGACGTGGCCGAGCTCATCGAGGACAGTATTGTATCCTTCATCGATGATGTCAAGAATGTGCTCAACGTGATAAAAGAAAAGCCAACAAAGATAATAATTGTCATTGCTGATCAATGGAAGCGCGAACTAGCAAGACTCATAGAGGAAAGCAAGTCTCTGAAGGAGACAATACAGATTCTAAGGGATAGGTACAAGCTACTGGGTAAGGAGAAGGAGATCGTTACTGCTTACAATATACTTAAGAAGAACAAAATGCCTGACTCATGGCGTGTCAGCCTGGAAGAGGAATTAAAAGGCTACAGAGAAGCAACTGGCTATATAGCGAGAAAGACAGGGCTCGAAGTAGAGATACTGAGCGAGCAAGAGGCTAGGGCTAATGGTGTGCCTAAGGCAGATAAAGCTCTCCCCTTGAGGCCTGCCTTCTATATACAGTAACAAGTTTTGTTAAAAAATTTTATACAGATTGCCTGTTTCGTTATCCCATTCCTTTCCCACATCACAGATTTTAATAATTCCTTAAAAATTATAGATATACGAACAGTAGCTGGGAGGCTGGATGGAAATGATAAGGATGATCAGGCTCCGCCGGCTACTAGTAAGAAGGGTAGATATACTAACCTTTGTCGTAGGATTCGCGATTGGGGCAGGCATACTAGGACTACCAGTAAAGTTCGGGACAAGCGGGGCAGGCTTCCTGCCAAGCGTGGCTATGCTCATACTGGCACTAATATTCCAGATAATAACAGCCATATACGTTGTTGAAGGACTAGACGTTCTAGGCCCTTCCGAGTACCCCAAGCTCATGGAGAAAGGGCTTGGAAAATGGGCTGCGATATCAGCCTATGTAACTATAGCAATAGACCTCATAGGGGCTATGACTGCATACATAATATTCGGTGGGGAAGCAATTTATACTCTCAGCCATGCCTGGATAACTGTATGGCTCGGCATGATAATCTACTGGATAATAGGAGTAGCAATCACGATAGGTGGAGCAAAGATAATAGCTAGAGCCGAAGAAACAATGGTAGCTATGATATTACTACTGCTATTTATAAATGTACTTCTATGCCTATCAACACCCTACGTTAACATAAATAATCTGCTCTGGGGAGACTGGAGCAAGATGTTCAGCGTCTTCGGTATAGTGTTATTCGCTTATGCAATACACTCGGCGATACCAACGGCCTACAGGACTTTCGGGATGGATGAACGCTACGACAAGCTCTTATCACTCGGCTTAACAATATCGGCGGTGGTCTACGTTATATGGTCAGCGGCATACATGTCAATACTGACACCACAAGACTATACAAGGACATTTGTCGGTGTACTGACAGGAAAAGTACATCATGGCCTCCACGGATTACCGGCGCCAATAGCTGTTGCTGAGCTGGGCAAACTCAAGGTAGCAGCACTACTAGGTTATATCTTTGGGTTCTTCACAACATTGACAAGCTTCATCGCAGCAGCGCATGCGCTGACACAGATAAATCTAGAATTAACAAAGGCTGGGTCGAGGCGGAATATGAACCTGGTATTGCTAATAACTTGTGTAATACCATTAATCCTTGCACTCCTTAGGCTAGGAAGCTTCATACAATGGCTAAACTTTGCCGGAGCAATTGGTGCTGGCATATTCACCGGGATACTACCATGCATACTAGCATTGAAACTAAGGATTAAAAAACCTGAAGGCTTTAGGCCGCTTATGCCGGGAGGAATACCAGTAGCGATAATTACACTGCTATTCTACGCCTACGGTATAGCATGGTTCCTCACGCACGGCTAAAGCAGGCTTGCACCGATCATAATGATTATGAGACTAGTGATAAACTGTATCGAGCGGAGAAGCCTTGCCGGGATTTTCTCTATCAATCCCCTTCTGCCCAGGATACCTAGAATAATGTACATTATGATCAGTGGGAGTGAAAATATCGCTACGTAAATGGGTAGAAGAAGATATGCCAGTCTAGGTATACTGGTCTTCAGCACAGCTATAAAGGCTACGAGAGGCCCACTCGTGCATGGAAGGAGGACGGTCACGCTTATCAGTGATAGAACGAGAGCCATCACGTATGGATTACCCATAGCTTTTCCAATACCCGATAGCTTGTCGCAGACCCTGCACTTGTACTCCTCACCGCCCCTTATAATATCAAGTATATTGTATGCGCCGAGAATAATTGCGAGCAGGCCAAGTATTTTCTGTGGAATATACATTGAAAGATAGAATAGGCCAAGACCAATGACCAGATAGCCGACATAAATGACAGCTATAAACAGAAGACCTGGGCCGGCCACTCTCTTCTTCATCGAGAGCTCCCCGACGAGGAATAAGCCGTAGATAGTCAATGTACATGGATTAACGCTGTCAAGCAGTGCAAGGAAAACCATTAGGCCCAATAGCTCGGGCAAACCAATCGTAGCGGCCCTACCAGCAGTTCCGGTGGGAGACCATTCTATTGATGCGTTGCTAGGTAAAATAGTCACCGGGCATGCAGAAGGTGTTCCGGATGGATGGTATGGGGCATAGTATGCTACGAAGCCATGCTGGCCAAGCCTCGAAGCATTGATGTAGCCAATAATCACTCCACCCGTATATACCGGTATCTTGTCAGATGGATTCGTATGTAGGAGGCTATCGAAGAAGGTCTTGTTCTCGTACTCGCCGATAACTATAGCGGAAGCCGTATTATTATAAACGACAATGATGAACGGGACACCTAGGACGAGACCTGTATTAGAGAAATCCTCGAGCTTCTCAAAACAAGGATTACTCTTTGTCTCCGGCAGGATGTTGCAGAAAATAACATGTTCCTCGCCGTATGTCTTGATCAGGAATTCATGCATAGCTATACAGTGTGGACATGTGTTCTCGCCATAAATATAGAAATAGTAGAGAGGTGTTCTAGCTGTCCCAGAGGCTAGTGTTAGCGGAAGTATCAGAATCGCGAGTAGGAGAAGTGGAATAAATAATTTTATTATCCTCGACCTTGTCTTCAAGCATTGTTCACCGATTTAGGCGTAGAGATAGATCATGGCCAGTATTAGTGCCACTATTGCGGGTATCAGTGCATACTTGAATATAGTGTTGAGTGCCTGCTCTATCCTGTATCTGCCAAAAGCATTCTTGATAATAGTCGCTACTGTTACTACTGCCATATATTTTACGATCAACAGAATTATGCCTGGGACGCTGAGATGAGGGAATGGATAGGGGCCTCCGAGGATCAGATACGTAATAGCTATCGCTGTCACAACAATGTCCATGTCGTGCATAAGGCTTGCAAGTCCTAGTAGAGGACCGGAGAACTCGGTCTCATAACCAGCAATTATCTCCTGCTCGGCCTCCGGGATATTGAATGGCTGGAACATCGCCTTGGCCTGTAGCACGACTATCGCCGCAATCAGGCTTAGGATCATAATTGGTAATAGTAATGGATTAGTCCAGCAATATATCGCGTTCTTGCTTGCTTCGAGCACACTATAAGGGATCCCCGTTCTCGCGGAGGCGAGCGCCACAGGGGCTAGGAGAGCTGCGAAGAAGCTCGGCTCTATCAATGTTATAAATGTTAGTAGCCTCGACACACCAGTGCTCGTATAGGGGCCCGGCATCGAGAGACTCATTATAAGCATGCTTAGCGGTACCCATAGGCTCACAAGATATATAAATACTAGGAAGTCATATGGGCCGGTCACATGGTAGGGGCTTAGTGGAAATAACAATAGACTGGTGATGAGAGCCGATATACCTAGTAAGCCAAAGAACTGTGCGAGGCTTGGCAAGCTATACTTATTTACAGCCATCTCCTTAACATGTATTAGCTTCCATAGATCCATGAGAGGCTGAAGGAGGCCAGCTGGCCCAACATATGTTGGCCCCATGCGGTTCTGTAGTCTTCCACTGAGCTTACGGTAATACCACTGGGTGAATAGTGCTAGGCTTATCAGGAATAATATCCCTGGGAATACGAGTATGCTTATCGCGAGCATTACCCACTCGAACATGGTTATCACCATTTCAACAAATATATTATCCCAACTATGATCGCTAGGATGAGGAGCAAACCATACCATCCCGCCATGAAGTTAACCCAGTCCTGAAGATTACCCGTGTGGACTTTGTCTCTCAACTGCTTGTATAGTCCGTGGGCAAACTTCTTCAGGAATCCCCAGTATAGATTAGCCGGGCTCGGGCTTAACTTGTTGACGATACTCTCAGGCTCGCCTGACAGGTAGACATCTGTCCTTCTGACACGATTGTTTCTGACGACGAAATATATGATTGCAAGTATTCCGAAAACAACCCACATGAGCAGACTCAAGGCCAGAGCAACTGTGCCTGGATCACCAGCGATTAGCCCATACATGGATTATCACCTCCCAAGCAATGCATGGAAAGCCTTTACGAAAGCATCCTGGTACTCCCTCACGCCATATCCTATGAGAGAGGAATTAGCCACGTGTATGAGACCCTGGCTGATCCATGGGTAGAGCACGCCGAGCAGTATAAGACCAACAGCCATTAAAGCCAGCATGTAGTGGATGCCATAGAGCTTTATCTCGTGGTGCTCCTTGGTTGGTGTAGCGAAAACTACACTATACATTGCCTTAGCATATCCCAGAACGCTGATAGCTGATACAACGATCACCGCTAGGGCTGGAACGAGCATACCAGCCTCCATGAAGGCTTGGTAAAGCATAAGCTTGCTGAAGAATCCTCCAAGTGGCAACAGCCCCATCAGGCTCAGGAAACCAATTATGAAGGAGGCGCTTACCAGCGGGTATCTTCTGCCAACACCAGCTAGTCCATCGAGATCCCTAGTCCCTGCACTATCGATAAACACTCCGCTAGACATGAAGAGTAGAGCTTTGCCTAGCCCGTGGGTGAGCACATGATACGTCATCGCGGCAAGGCCCAGCGCCACTGCTGCCTGGGGGACACCGCTCATACCTACGGCTAAGGCCATGTATAGGAGTCCTGTGTGACTGACAGTACTATATGCAAGTAGCCTCTTCAGATCCTTCTGCGCCATCATCATTATAGCTCCCACGAAGGCTCCCACAAAGCCCATCACAAATAGCGCTGTAAGAACAGCGTCACGATAATATGGCGCTATCGTGCTTGCTGGCCCGAATATTGTGTACATGAACCTGGCAACAGCATATACACCAATGTTGACAACAAGACCTGAAAGGGCAGCAGAAACAGGTGTCGGGGCCTCTGGATGCGCGTCAGGTAGCCAGAAGTGATTGGGGAACAACGCTGACTTGTATGTAAACACCCACAGAGCGAGGCTGACGGCTAGTAGAGTTGCTACTCCCATGCTGGCAATGAGGTCTGGTCTCTGATAGTATATTTCCGTGTTCAATAAAGATAGCTGGCCCATGTTCAGTGTACCGTATACGCCGTATATGATCACTAGGCCAATAAAATAGAGTGTCGTAGCAGTTGCCCCGATAATGCCATACTTTATTGCAGCCTCTACAGCTTCTCCTCTGTGCTTATGATAAGCTACGAGCGCGTAAGCCGATATACCTAGAACTTCTATCATCACGAATAAGTTAAATGCATCGCCCGTGTATAAGCACCCTAACATTCCCGCCTCTAGCCCTATCAGCAATATATAATACCATTCCGGTTCATCGAAGTGTCTGTTATACCATAGGCTATAAATCGATATCAGAACCATTATCCATGCAGTGAAAACGGCTATTAATGCGTTGAATGGGTCAACTTCGTAGCTTATTCCTATGGGGGGTGGCCAGCCGCCGAAGCCATAGACTATATCCTTACCGGTTCTCCATACGACTGCGAAAATATAAGTAGACATGATCGCGGCAACAATACTTGCGATCAGCGCCCATATACCCGGGAATTTCTTCTCTCCGAAGACCTTGGCTAGCAATGGGAGCGTGAAAGCGAATACCGCTAGTAGAGGTACGATCGCGCCCGTTATAAGCTCAGGGATATTCCATGCCATGAATTTTTCACCCCGCCATGCTCAATCAAATACTTTCTTCGCATACTGTTCGAAAGCGAGAGAGATTCTCTTTCTGGCTTCATATGGATCGATCGTTTCAACATTGATCCAGTGGACATAAAACAGTTTCTTTTCAGGCTTAATGTCAACGACCACAGTTCCCGGAGTATTAGTGATCGAGTTAGCCACGGCGGTGACAGCATAATCTGTCTCGACATCGTAAGGTACCCTTACTATTCCGGGTCTAATCGGCATTTTGGGATGCAGTATCCTATACATGACATCTAAGTGGCTCTTGACTTCTGCAACGAAGAAATAGTAAAGCGCATAAGCGATCAAATAGGCCCATCGAACGGGGCTAAATACCTTGACAGGATCCTCAATAGTTATTGTTGCAAATAATCCTCCTACAACAAGACTGACGGCTAACCCCGTCACTATGTCATATGGTGTTATACTGCCCGTGAATACAATATACGCTATGAATGCGAGCACGGATACTACAAACCAGCTCAGAGGCTTATTCATGATATGATCACCCCTTCAGTCTCTTGATATCTCTCATGTCGACGGATCTGTAGATCTTCCATGCCTGTAGAGTCAGGAAAACAAGGAAAAGCGTGACAGCTAGTCCTATAACGATGGCAGTGAGCACTAATGCTTGTGGTAGAGGATCAACAGCCGTCTTAGTAAATACAAGTAACAGTAATGGATTATTGCTTCTCCATTCGGTGAATACCGGCGGTCTAGACGGTACCCCTGCCACCCACATCCTATAGCCTATGATTAGTGCAAACGTATTCGCTGTATCTCCCAGTATTGTCAACGCTATTATCTTCTTTATTAGATTCGGCTTGAAGAACACACCGTATAGAGCCAGGCCCAGATTTACTATCATACATGTTATTAATATTGTCATGAAGTATTCGGACAGCGTGATCATCCTTCTTCGACCTCCACTACGTGTTTTTCCTCCTTAGCTTCTGCAAGTTTCTCGGGAAGAGTTATCAGGAGGAAAACTATTGTGAAGCCAGCTGCTACTGCGAGGAACTCGAAAAAGTTGAAGAACCAGAGGCTACCACTGATCAGCTGGCCCCCTACAAAAGCTGGCAAAGAAACGTCTGGGGCTAGGGGTTTCGGCTGGTTTTGTAGCACGAATGCATAGTGCCCCGTCGCCAATCCTATTAGTACTGCGGCGAAAGCAGTTATGCCTATACCTGTTAAGCCTATGCTTCTCAGAAGTAGCATTGAGTTCTTGTTGACACCCCTCTTCAGAAGATAGAATTGACTGAAAACAACAAGTATGAGGACAGGTGCTACAGCAGCCGTTGCACCGCCTTGGAATCCTCCGCCAGGTGTTAGATGACCATGGAGCGCTATGCTTCCAGCAACAGCTATGATTAGAACAGGCACAATCTTCGTCACTGTTTTGACAATGAGGCTGAGACCCAGGTCTCTCTTTATCTCCTTAGGTAATTTAAGCGGGACCCCTCTAGCCAGAGCTATAGCTCCGATAATGGCTAGGTAAAACACCATTGTCTCAAATACTGTGTCTAGGCCACGGAAATCCCAGACTATGCTGGTGCAAGCCTCGGGCGACATAGCTGTGAAATATTTGTCCCATGGATAGTAGGTGTATTTCAAGTATATCTCGGCAAGAGTCCTAACATTAGTAGTGGGTACAAGTGTGTTTATATTCGCGGCCACTACAAATGATAAGCCCAGTATTGTGAGTATGAGCACACATATACCTATCCATCGCCTCATGGTTTCTCCTCCCTCGTCGTCTTTTTGATCAAGGCGATAATCACGGCGGGGTAGAGGCCGACTGCCACGGGTATATATACGAGATCTATGTCTGGAGCCATCAGCATGTAGTAAATGAAAGCATAGATCGTGCTCTGAATAGCACTAAATATGACTGCTTTAAGTAGATCTCTCTCCATTATAGCCATA
>JALSQP010000116.1 GCA_026985375.1 Desulfurococcales archaeon
CAATTATACAATTCTAATGAATGCAAGTCAATACACATGGATAAATGGAACGTATTGTTTAGTTTATGTATCCCTACCCGACGTAGCTGTTGTGGCCGAGTACGTCTTCATAAAATTACCAACCAATTCACGTGTCAGTATATCCTATCATAATAGCTCTAGTCTTACCATGAATATAACTAGTTACAAGAAATCAATCTTCTATGTTGTATATCCAAATAGTATTACCGTGAATATAACTGTAGGAAGCAATACTACATTGCTCACAACATATAGTTACCGATGGCGTAACATAACATTCATTATCCAGAAATATCAACTATATGGAAACACGTGTTTGAGTATCAATACAAGCAAATGGATATATATGGGCCCCCCCGATGTAACTGAGTATCCATTTATTAACCATGTAGTCAAAGAAAAGATCTCGTCGCCTAGTATGCTCATCACGCCTATCACTCAGTTCATATATGCAATATTCATAGGGCCTATGGTATATGTTATAGTTCTATTATCATCTTCATACGCTCTTGCAAGACTCCTTGGAGGAGCTGAGCCCAGAATCGCCCGACTTATAGTGACGGGAGTATAGGGTGTATAGAGTGAGGATCGAGCATGTATTATTAATACTGTCATTCATTATGCTTGTTATATCACGGAATAGTATATCGCTAATGTTCTTCTTGCTAGCACTTTTCATGTATTTAGTAATATGGAGGTTAAAAAATAATGCTGAAAAAGACAGTGTATAATTTAATCAAGCATTTGATCGAAGACAACATAGAAATAGAGATCAGTAACTCTTATCTAATAACCAAGGCTGGTGGAAAGGTAGTTGTTCAGAAGTTTTTGATTGCTGATAATGTAGAATATGGTTTTAATGAACTCGATGAGCATGAAATATTAAAATTAATGGATAATTATGCCTCTTTGCTTGAAAGTCTACCTTCTGGAATAGAGATAATTATTCTAAAGAGAGAAAAAGATCTTGTTAAGCTAATGAAGAGGATAAGTAATGAAATGATGAACCTAAGAGCTAAACTCGACATACTCGAAGAACCTCATCTTAGAGCAAGACTACTATCTCGCCTGAAAGTCTTAGAAGAAATATACAAGATGATAATAACTTCTAATACTGTTGCTCGGATTCAGTTATTATTTAAGCTAAGGGCTGAGTCCATCGATACTGCTGATGCGATGGCAAAGATTAGACAACAGGAAGAACTCGTTTCTTCGGTATTTAATAATTATTTCAGAATAAAGTTACGGCCGTTAAGTCCGTCCGAAATAAGAAACCTGATGGCATATCATTTAGGAATAACTACTGATCTCAGGAAACGCTCAATAATTTTAGAACATAGTAGGCTTCAAGCCTTTACACCGATCAGAAGGCATGCACCAGTATTGCCGGATTCGGAGAAAACGATTATACTAGGCTATGACATTGATTCCGATCTACCGGTTGGTATTAGTATAAAAAGTCTTTTCAAGCACATGGTTGTACTGGGTCCTACGGGAAAAGGAAAAACAACTCTTCTAGCAACAATAATCGAGAATATAATATCATTGTTTAAACTAAAGATAGCGGCCTTAGATTTCAAAGGCGATCTAGCTCGATACGTTGATGAAAAAATGATTGATATTGTGAATCCAAATATATATCCTATAAATATATTAAAGAAGCCACGGTGGCTTAAGCTGATTGATTGGGGAATAATTGTTAGAGATGTTCTTGAAAACATAGTGGGGCTCAACACGAAAAACATTGCTGAAATATTAACGCTTATTAGCAAAAATATAGGGGTTTCCGAGCCAGAAAAAATTTTGATGGATCCTCATTTATCGAAGCTTTCTCCCGTTATTGATCTATTGGTCAGTAATCCAAACTATAATGAGTTATAT
>JALSQP010000117.1 GCA_026985375.1 Desulfurococcales archaeon
CAACACAAGACTGCTGGGAGTCTTTAAGTATCTAGAGTAGCTAGACTACCTGAACAAACTGGCACGAGCAACCACAAAAAGGAATTATTACTCGCCCAGGAGCTTAACGAGTTTTTCCCTTAAACTCTTTAGGGACGTCTCTGTAATCAATACTATGTCTTCGTCCTCATACAAGCCGTTCATGGATGCCTCGATTATTTCTTCGCGTGGCACTGTTTTGGGCGCGAGATTAGGGATCTCTATTCCCAGCTCCTGCGATACTTTCTCCACTGCTTTCCAGCTATCACTGTTCCAGCGCAGATATGCTACGAATCTATCATAGTAGCTACGGAACGTATTTATATACTCCTTGAGCCTCTTCTCTAATACCCTTGTATACCATTCTTTTATTTCAGGAGTCTCATATATGGGGTTCCAATCGTAGGCCACGTAGGGCCAGTACTCATCAAGTTCTCTAGGGACAACACCAGCATTTGTAACGATTATCTCGTGTATTTTGCCCTGTCTTATGAAAACCGCTATACTCTTTCTAATCATGTAGTGTATGTAGCTGTTACTATATGGTTTCCCGTAGCTACACGGCACTATGAGACCTACAGGATAATGTTTCCGCGGCCTATATTCTCTGAGTAGTTTCTTGAAGCCTTCCTCGAAGTAATCGTTTAGAAGGTATTTGAGCCCTACTCCTCTTAAATATTCTCTACATTCTTTTGGCTTGACCCAGTCCAGATTATTGCCGTCCCATATAACCTCGAGATCTTTTAGTTCTTTTTCTCGATATCCCATTCCTCACCACCCCAATCAACCAAGTCCGCTTCTCTCTCTAAGAAACGAGCGAGTTTTTCTGATACTGGTTTTTCTTCTGGGTGTTCTGGTAAATACTTCTTATACTTGATAGCTATTACTCCATCAAAATATTTCTTGAAGAACTTTACTGATTCAACAACTTTTTCATCAGGTATATATTCTATTCCAAACAAAACATAGACCCAGAACTCGACTGGTAGTCCTTCCTCTCCCAGATACTGTCTTATCCATAGAATCCTTTTGATCTCCGAATCCGGCATACCTTTTCTGAGGAGTTTCTCACGTATTTCTTCATCGGCTACCTCGAACCCTATTCTTATAACTAGTTTTCTTGGAGCCAGTAGTCTGAGTAAGTTTTTCACAAAATCATCCGTTATGAAATTACTACGTGATTCTATCTCGAATATTCTGTTCTTGGCAAGCGGTGCCAGCTCGTTCACAGTATCATATGGTAGCTCACTGAAACTTCCACCATTAAAAACAGCGATACGTTCATAGTTCTCCCTATTGGCTAACCGGATAGCCTCTCTTATTATTCTTCTATTGAATACTATTATGTCCCAAGTATTGGTTGACTGTTCGAGGTGAAATGGGCAGAAACTGCATTTTCCCCATGAGCATGGATAGTTTTTCAGTATGAGCACAAGTCTTCTACCCAATTTGTCATTTAGTCTGAATAGTCCCTGCACTTGGAATCACTTCACTTAGGCTTATGTCGTGGAGGCCGAGACGCTTAAGTAGATAGACGCCAGCATATACAAATGGCGTATCGAATAATGCTATAATCACTTTGACAATGTATTGACCTAGAATTGTGAATGGTATAAGGTTCAATGGGATGGATACTCCCCCAAGGAATATAGGGAAGACGCCAAAGGCTAGCGTTATGAATATTGTTGTGTCGATCAGCTGGCTCACTATAGTACTGGCATTATTCCTTAGCCACAGCCATTTACCACGGGTCAGTCTTTTCCAGAAATGAAATGCCCAAACATCATGGTTCTGGCTCGCAAGATATGCGAGTACGCTTGCCAACGCTATATTTGGAGTTACACCATAGATCTTATTAAAGAATACGTTATAGTTTTCCTGAAAAGGAGCTGTTGGCATGAGTAGAGCTATTAATGAATAGAACATTATAAGGAACTGTATGAATAATCCTATCATTACAGCTGTTGATGCAGCCTTCTTCCCATAGACTTCGCTGATAATGTCAGTTGTAGTGAACGTAACAGCGTAAGCAACTACTCCCGCTGGAACGAGAAGCGTGATATCGGGAGCTATGGTGCCAAGCACAGCTATTTTGGCCGCTAGGTAGTTAGCCGATACTAGGCTAGCGATAAATATCCCCAGCAACAACGCGTAGCCGACATCAATTGATCTCTTATTTTCTATCATTAGTATCACCTTGTAGAAAAGAAACTATCTAAACCGCTTATTAAGATGACTTTGTCAGGGCCTATCAGTTGCTACACTAGAACTCTATGTTGGCATGGGCATTCCTTAGATCTTCCTCTGTCTTGCCGAGTTTCTTCATGAGCCCAACAACTACTCCATCAAGAAAGATCATTGCAGTGTCCTCGAATAAGGTCCCGAGCGGAGCTAGGGGCTCATGTATACCGAGTATCTGTCTTGTGAAGTAGTCTTCTTCGGTCGCAATCTTTGTTCTACCCGGAACAACAACCACTACATCGGCAAGTCTTCCGAGAGGACTGTCAGGATAGCTCGTGATAGCTATGATTTTTGCTCCAACCTGTTTGGCTGCCTCAGCCGCTGTTACTATTAGTTTAGTGCGCCCAGAGCCTGAGATCGCTATAACAACGTCGCCCTCACTGATCCTTGGCACAATTGTTTCACCCAGCACATAGACTTGGAAACCAAGATGTAGTAATCTCATTGCGAATGCTTTACCAACCAGGCCGCTACGTCCAGCACCCATGACTAGGATCTTGTGACCACCGTAAGCATCTATCAATGTATTGATCATCTTTTCTACTTCATGGTCTTTTATAGAATCGATTGCACGAGTAACGAACTCAGCTATCTCGGTCATAGCAATTCCTACAATCCCGGTAACCAACCTCTATATCACCATGAATTTTCATTAGAGAACAAAATAAAAACCTTATAGACCAGGACTAAGCAGTAAACTTTAACCCCTATCTCAACATATTCTAGTAATGCCCCGCCTCCTCACACTCCCTGAGACCCCATCATGGGGTATGGATATGAGGGGGGTCGGTCGGGCGGGGCACACCTGCTTATCCTCTGGTGCAACATATTGGTGCGTCTGCAGGTAGTACGTGTTTTCGATCCATGGAGAAGCCCACTATGCACATGTCCTAGAAAATACAGCCTACATCCATATACGGGATGTAGCCATTTTTGCCTCTACTGCTATGCAACTTCCTATATCGGGCAGAGGCCGAGCCAGCCGAAAAGGCAGTTCTTCAGAAAATTATCGAGAGACCTTAGACGCATTGATCCTAGGCTTGTAGTCGAGCTGAGCACGAGCAGTGACCCGTATCCACCCATCGAGAAATGGTTGATGATGACCAGGAAGGCTCTTGAGCTATTATCATGTAGGGCCCTAAAAACGTTGATCACAACTAAGTCAGACATTGTCGTGAGGGACGTCGATCTATTACTAAAGACGCCTTCGGCCGTAATGATCACTATTACCACACTGGATCCCTCATTGGCAAAAAAGCTCGAACCCGGGGCCCCACCTCCTCAAAGCAGACTATGGGCTATCAAAATTCTAAGTAAAGCCGGTATTCCTGTCGGGGCAAGAATAGATCCTGTGATACCCGGCATTAATGATGATCCTAGAATGCTCGAAGAGCTCGTGCATAGGATCAATGAGAATGGCGGAAAACATATTGTCACATCCACATATAAGGCGAGGCCCGATAACCTTTCCAGGATGATGAACTCGTTTCCAGAATATTCCAAGTACTGGCGGAGACTCTACGTAGAGGAAGGTATACGAATGCATGGGTACAGGTATCTTAGGAAGGAACTACGTGAACATCTTCTTAGACCAATTATTGATGTCTCGGTCTCCCTGGGTCTAACTGTGGCAACGTGCAGGGAGGGACTGGGGCCACAATTCTTCAGGGCGCCGAGCTGTGATGGTACACACCTAATAAGGTATCATCCAGCTAACAAATCAGTGTAGGTGTTGGAGGAATGCCTGAAAATAAACCTAGGAAAATACTCGAGTATACTGTTGAGTGCCCAATATGTAGGCATAACTTTAAGATTGAGGAATTCTTATATGATATGCCTCTCGATGGGAAAGTAATAATATCGACAGGAAAATGCGGGAACTGCGGATACCGGTGGAACGACGTACGATTAGCAGAGATTAATGGCCCGAGAAAAATCGTCGTAGACGTCAGAGACCCCAATGATGTTAACGCACTCGTTATACGCTCCTCAACAGCATCTATAGTCATCCCTGAGCTCGGGGTCGAGATCACTCCGGGTCCAGCATCGCTCGGATATATAACAACTATTGAGGGCGTCTTACTCGATGTTCTCGATAAAATAATCTTCTTGTGTCAGGAGGGCGAGACACCGCCCGAAACATGTGTCAAGAAGAAGAAAATGGTTGAGAAAGCACGGAACGGTGAGATACCTTTTACATTTATTCTAATAGATCCCGAGGGCGCATCAACTATAGTCTCTGATAAGGCTAGGATTCTTCCACTTGAAAAGAAGGAAAAAAGAGGAGAAAAATGAATCATATCATTTTACTGTGACATCAATTATCCTCGCACTATTTACATCAACGAGTCCTCTATCTGTCAGCCTTACTTCTGGTATGACTGGCAGGGCAACAAGCGCTAGCGTCATAAAGAAAGCTTCGAACTCAAGACCATAGCTCGATACTTTCTTTGTCAAGTTCTTGAACTTTCTGTATACGGTGTATGGGTCTTCATCGCTCATAAGTCCCGCAACAGGCAACTCTACCTCAGCGACAATTTCGCCTGAATCAACTATTACTATTCCTCCCTGTATTTCCCTAACCCTGCTTATGGCGACCGACATGTCTTCAGGTGATTTCCCAGCCACTACAAGATTGTGTGTATCGTGGGCAATAGTCTGCGCTATCGCACCTGCCTTGAAGCCTAATCCCTTAATGAAGCCTTTCCCGATATTGCATGTTCCTTTGTGCCTCTCGACCACAGCCAAGTGTATAATGTCTCGCTCGGGATCACACGATATATAACCATTTTTAACCGGGAGCTCTTCAACCGATAACTTAGTTAGCGCCGAGCCCGGAGTAACCTTAATAGCATTAACCTTAGCTTTGTCGGCCCCCTCAATTCTTATAAGAAGCTCCTCGGCCCTGATCTCTCGGGGTAGGTTGACTGTTCTCTTGGACCACTCGGGTATTCTAGGCCTTTCAAAATCATAGAGTAGCTCGCCATCCCTGTATATTATCTCGCCCATACTGATAACCGTTTTAGGTTCTAGGCGTTGAAGGCTTGAAGACAAGATTATGTCGGCGAATCTGGCTGGCCCGACAACTCCGATGTGATCATCGATATGCAGTCTTATCGCCGGACCTATCGTTGCGAGTTGTATTGCCTTGATTGGATCAACCCCTAACTCTATGGCTTCATTAATTATTCTATCCATATGACCTTTCTCATACAAGTCAATAACATTTAGGTCGTCCGATACGAATCCACATAGTCTACAGTCGATCTTAGGGTTCTTAATTACTTCAACAAGAGCTTCCAGATCCCGCCATGCACTTCCCTGCCTTATGAATAGATACATTCCCTTCCTCAACTTCTCTAATGCTTCTTGCGGATTGGTCGATTCATGATCACTCCATATACTTGCATCCACATACGCGTCAAGCATTTCCCTAGTCAATAGTGGGGCGTGTCCATTTATTACTAGGCCAAGATTATGAGCTATCCTGAGTTTTTCTAGTACGTAATCGCTGGCGTTTGTCACACTGACAAAATCCATTACCTCGCCGAGACCATATACGCCTTCAAGCTCGCCTAGCTTAGCAATGTCTTCAGGGCCTATCACCTTGTTTGTCGTTTCGAGGCCGAACGCGGGATCTGTTGCTGGTACACAGCTCGGTATATCTATTAGGATTTTCATTGGGAGATTCTGTGATTCTTCGATGAATAGCTTGACTCCATCCACGCCTAAGACATTGGCGATCTCGTGGGGATCGGCGACTACTGTTGTAGTACCATGTTTAAGGGCTAATATTGAGAAACCAGTGGGTGTCAGCAAGCTTGACTCGATATGTATGTGCGCGTCTATGAAGCCTGGCATTGCATATTGCCCGCGGCCATCGATAACCTTTGTTCTCAGCCCTATGTATTTCTCCGGGTCACCTTCTACTATGGATGCTATGCGTCTACCAGACACGATTATGCTCATGTTCTCTAGGATCTCGCCTGTGGTGGTAGCCACTAGATTAACGTTTTTGATAACAAGGGTTGCGGGCTCTATAGCTCTTGCAGTTCGGATAAGTCTTGCTCTCTCCTCTTTCACATAGCTGAATATCCGTGGGAGAACCATTTGTCTATCCCGCCGTGAAGTGTTTTAGAATAATTTTTGTTGTCTTGCTATTAAATATTGACTCGTAAGCGTTCTCAATATGATTATTTACTTCTATATATAGAGATTATCTCTAGAAAACACATGGGAGGTTCTATCGTAATGGCTGATATATATATTCGTGGCGGCTGGATAATAACAATGGATTCTAAGAGGAGAATAATCAAGGGCGGGGCAATCGCAATCGAGGATGGAGAAATAAAGGCTGTCGGCAAGGCCGAACAGCTTGACAAGGACTACAGATACCACAGCGATGTAGTTATCAACAATAATCCACACGATATCGTGATGCCCGGCCTAATAAACACACATGTCCATCTAGCCCAAGGCCTACTCAGAGCATGCGCCGACTACTTACCTCTCATACCATGGCTTAAAGACAGGGTATGGCCCCTACAGGGCAACTATAAGCCTGAAGAAGCCCTTGCATCAGCTAAGCTAGTAACCCTGGAAATGATAAAGACTGGTACAACAACCTTCCTCGAGACGGGGCTCGTGGGCAGGTATGGTCCTGACAAAATAATCGAGTTCCTCCACTCAAGCGGTATACGTGCAGCAGTGGCTAGACACGTTATGGATATGACGGGGTATGCACTCGAAGAAAACATTCTTCACGAGGGACTCGTAGAGCTGGGCGATAAAAGCTACAAAGACACGATCAGATTATACCACAAGTATCATGGATGGGACAACCGTATATGGATATGGTTCGGGCCAAGAACACCCGGTGCCGTCAGCATAGAGCTATACAGGAAAATGGCTGAGAAAGCCAAGGAGCTGAAGACTGGTATTACTATGCACTTAGCAGAGGTAAAGGCCGACGTCGAGTACACGATGACAAAATTTGGTAAGAAGCCAGTAGAGTTTGCACACTGGATAGGCCTAACCGGGCCAAACGTAGTGCTAGTACACGTTGTATGGGCTACAGACGAGGAGATAAAACTCCTAGCAGAAACCAAGACCACTGTAAGCCACAACCCGTGCAGCAACATGAAGCTGGCTAGCGGAGCAGCACGTATAAGCGATATGCTGAAAGCAGGAGTAAACATCGCTCTTGGAACCGATGGAGGACCGAGCAACAACGACTACGACCTACTACGAGAAATGAAGCATGCCGCGCTCCTCCAGCCCTTAAGAATGCTTGATGCCAAAGCAATACGTGTCGAACAAGTCCTTGAGATGGCAACAATTAATGGTGCAAAAGCATTAATGATAGATCATATGGTCGGAGGCATTGAGCCCGGTAAGCGCGCCGATATCATTGTCGTTGACTTCAATAAGCCTCATCTAAAACCATTCAACAACCCATTATCACATCTCGTCTATAGCGCTACAGGCTATGATGTAAAGCACAGCATAATAGATGGCAAATTAGTAATGTTCAATGGCAAAGTATTGACCCTCAACGAGGAAGAAATACTGAAAGAAGCCGACAAAGCTGCTTATAGCCTCTATGAGAGAGCAGGTCTCTGCAAAGAGCCCGAGACCATCTGGCCTATCGAGTAAATATAGGTTAAACAACCAAACACTATACTATTTCTTCTTTTATCCTTCTACTCATAATTCTGTATTAATTTCAAATACAGATGTAATACCAAGAAATAAACTCATTTATTCTATTGCCCTATAAAGAGATATACGAGAAAACCCTATGGGAGAGTGTACTATATGAGACACCTAGTCCGTGATCTAAGCGGCAAAGACTTAATATCCACATTTGACTGGACCAACGAACAGCTCGAGATTGCCCTCCGACTAGCCGAAGAGCTGAAATGGACAGCCCATTACTATGGCATCGAGAAGATACCGCCTATCCTGCAGAGAAAAGTGTTCTTCATGCTGTTCTTCGCGCCATCAACTAGAACAAGAGCAGCATTCGAGGCAGCAATGACTTATCT
>JALSQP010000118.1 GCA_026985375.1 Desulfurococcales archaeon
AACGCTCCCTGCTATTAGGCCTGAGATCGTAAGTGCTAATATAATCATTCGCGGCACACTGATACCACTACTCCTTAGAAGATCAGGGTTATTTCCTAGGATTCTTATTCGGAGACCTATGGCTGTGTTTTTCAACATATACCATACAGCGATGAACAAGATAATCATTAATAGAAATCCGTCCCAAGTCATCGTGGTTCCCGGTACCTGTGGAAACATCACTTGTGATGGAATTATATCGGTTCTTATGTAGTTATATACATGTTTTCCTAGCCAAGGCCCTCTTACTAGGATGTCAACAATATAGTAGGCAATATAATTCATTATGAGCGTAATCGGTACCTCATCAAGACCAAGATAGGCCCTAGGAAGGGCTGCCAGGAAAGCCCATAATGCACCCGCCAGCATTCCCATCACTATCATAGATATTTGCGCTAACCCCGGGTTTATGCTTGGAAGGACTGTGAATAATGCCACCCATGTCGCAGCCATAATACCGAATGTGATTTGACCCTCTCCGCCGATATTCCATATACTTCCCTTGAAGCTTACTAGTAGTGCTATCCCTACAATAGTGAGGGCAACAAACGTCTGCGCCATAACGCCGGGTCTCGTAAAACCATAGACAATAGCGTTCAGAACAGCTACTGGACTAGCACCTACCAAGGCATACAATATTATTATACTTATTGCTATACCCGTCAGGAGCGCGATTATCGGTATAATCCAGTATGGTATGGGTTTGACTCTTCTGATAATGACCATGCCTATCTTCATAGTTACATCACCATCAAGTGCTCAATTTCTTCTCTCTTGGCCTTATCTGCAGGAAATATACCGACTATTTTGCCCGAGTTCATAACGGCTATTCTATCACTAATTTGGAAGATTTCATCGAGATCCTCACTAGCAATTATCGCGGTTATCTTATCCCTTAGAACTTTTTCCTTGATTATCTTCCTGACCTTGATCGCTGTTGCTTCATCGAGTGCTCTCGTCGGGTTGTATGCCACTAAAAGATTAGTAGCTACAGTCAATTCTCTCGCGACAAGAACCTTCATAATATTTCCACCACTAAGGAACTTTACTGGGGTGTCTGGTGAAGGTGTTTTAATCTCAAATTCTTTGATCAGCTTAAGTGTTATCCCTCTAACTTTGTCCCAACTTATTATTCTCTTACTATATACTGGTAGGATCGCAATATTTTCAATGATACTATTTTCTATGCTTACACCGTATTTTGCTGGTAGATCAGGTATGTAGCCGACACCATTAATTCTTAGATAATATGTTGTCTTCTTCGTAACATCTTCACCGTTATATACAATCCTACCCTTGACAACTGGTCTCAGCCTCATGATTGCCTGTATAAGTTCTTTCTGACCATTGCCGGCCACTCCGGCGATACCCAGTATTTCTCCCTTCTTTACTTCGAGGCTTACACCCTGTACTGCGTAGCCTCCGAAGTCACCCATTACCCATAGGTCTTTTACTTCTAGAACGGTTTTGGGCTCTGGCTGTGCGGTCGGTAATCTCTCATAGGTGATTTCTGCACTTTTCTCGCCGAACATCAGAGCTCTGATCTTCTCTATTGTAGCTTCTTTCCTTTCGAGGTGGCCTGCTACCTTGCCTCTTCTTAGAACAGTTATCTCATCTGCTACGTCCATAGCCTCGTAGATCTTGTGTGTGATGAGAACCACTGTTCCTCCTTCGTCGGCGAACCGTCTTATAAATTTATAGAATCTCTGCTTCTCCTCGATCGGCAGGTATGTGATAGCCTCGTCTAATAGTAGTACCTTTGCACCTAATAGGATCGCACGTAGTATCTCGACGAGCTGTTTCTGAGTATAGCTGAGCCTCCATACCTCGATGCCAGGCTCTATCTTGATGCCTACACGCTTGGATTCTTCCCTGATAGTCTTGTAAACCCTCGTAACTGGTACGAAGTGGTTGTATTTCTCAAGACCCAGGATGATGTTCTCGGCAACAGTCAACGTATCGATGATCTGTGGTGACTGGCTTACCATCACTATCCCCATATTGATAGCATCAGCAGGACTTGTCAACCTAGTTGGCCGATCATTGATGATGATCTCTCCTTCATCAGGCGTATATATGCCGTATAGGATCTTGACTAGTGTTGACTTTCCAGCACCGTTTTCGCCAAGCAGTGCATGCACTGTTCCAGGATAGATGTCGAGGTCAATGTGGTCAAGTGCAATTACTCCCGGGAATCGCTTCGTTATTCCTCGCAGACTCACTATTGGTTTTCTATCTTCTTGAGGAGGGGATAAAAAAGTGGTTTTGACATTATTTGCCTCCGCCGCCACCATTACCACCCTTCCTTGAATCTGTATTATGCTTACGGCTACGGTATTTATGTTATACTACTAAGCGTTGCTACGAGTGATATACTACCCAATTTACGAACCAGTTCATACTCCATAGCTGGTCGTGCCCTAAGCGCTCACCTGCAGGTATGGTAACTTTCTTGCTTGGATTCTTGATATAGTATCCCTGCAGCGGTCCTGTGAATGGGTCGAAGGGTGTCCCTATGAATATCGTCTTGTTATCAACAGTGATCTTGGTAATAGTCATATACTTGTGTGTGAAATCGGTTAACTCTAGCGGGGTTAACATTGGGGCGTCTTTGAACATTCTGTAGCGTTCCATTACTAGCTGGTAGACGCTCATCTTCTTACCGGTTAGCTTGTCAGTGACATAGGTGTTCTTGAGTATGTTGATGAACTTCGGGTTGATGTGCATAACAGTACCGTTAGGGAATATCCAGCAACCAAAGTCAACAGCGCCGCTGTTAAGTAGATACCAGTAATCTACGTGCTCTAAGTTGTACGGTGTATAGATACCTGCCTTTATTTTAGCCAGTATGTCTGCATAAATAACTTCCCAATGCACGATCTGGCCGCTCACGACAGCGTCTTTACCATAGATCCATCCTGGACTGTAGTGGCTAAATACATAGAGCGGGTGACTCACCTTGCCTGCTAAGTAGTCTTTGGTTATTTGTTCTGCTAGCTGAAGTATTGCTGTCGAGTCCTCCGTATAGGCTAGTACGTCAACATCATAGTTCTTCCATAGAGTCTCAGCGGCATTTCTAGCTTTATCAGGTGCAAACCATGCTCCTATCTCGATGACATGTACCTTAATGTTTTTGCCCAACTGCGAAGCTACCTCGTGTGCTCCGATCGAGAACGCGTTTATATGTCTGACTACCTCAGGTGTTAGATATGCTGCAACGTAACCTATGTTGCCAGTCTTAGTTAGTGCCCCGGCAATGAGACCGTCTAAATAATAGACCTGATATAGGTCGGCGAAGTAGGTGCCTACGTTGTGGGCTCTCTTATATCCTGAGCAGTGGAAGAACATTACGTTCGGGTATTTCTTAGCTGCTGCGATGGTCCCGTCCATGAACTCGAAGCTGGTGGTGAAGATAACATTGTATCCCTGGGAGACCAGCGTATCGATTGTCTGTCCCAGCTTGTCCTCGCTTACGCTCTCAACGTAGGTTGTCTTAAGCCAGTCTTTATATAGATCTGCGACTATTCTCCTGCCTAGGTCGTGCATGTAGCTCCAGCCGAAGTCACCTACTGGTCCTACATATATCCATGCCGCCTTAATTGTTGCGGGCGGCGTCCAGGTGGTGGGTGTTGCTGTCTTTGTTGCTGCTGTCGATGTGGTTTTTCCTGCAGCATATAATGTTCCTGCGTAGAATGCTACGGCGCCTACGATTATTAGGATGATGATGAAGACTCCTATTAGGGCGTTTCTGCTCATAATACTCCCCACGAGAGATTCCCTTACTAATCATTACTTGTATGGACGAGCCTAAAAAGTATAGCTTACACAATGGTTTTGTACAGGTATTACCACCATATATATAGGCAAATCGATAAACACCCTTGTTGTGGGCGACCTATTTTGGGCAAAGATGCTGTACATAAGAAGCTGAAAGCTCTCGGCATAGGCAGATTCCAGGTAATGGCTCTCCTCCAGGCCGCCAGACACTATCTCTTCAAAAAGGATCTAAGAAAAGCCAAGAGCTTCGGGCTGAACCGCGCAATATTCTATGCATGGGCAAAATACTATGGTCCACACAAGTATCCATACAGGCTAATGAGAGTCATAGAGATGGTGAGGAAGCAGAGGAGCGGAGGCAAGATTGAGAAGTGCCCAGAAGGGTTCGTTGAGGAATTAGGCGAGTGTATCGAGGTATCACCCAGGGGCTACTGCATGATCGGAGGTAATGAGCAGACGGAGTATGATTTTGACCGGCAGATTACACGGAGGATAAAGCTATTAATTGATCCCGAGAAGGCTTGGAAGGCCGCACTCGAATACGTGTCGAATTTTCCCAAGGAAATACTTCGCCATCCTGGCAAGTTCTATAAGCTCGTATATGAGCCCGTTAGGGACACGTTCTTCATAGAGCTTCTAGAGAAAGGTAGAGTCGAGGCTCCAAAGGAGTTCATTGACTATCTGGCTAGAGAGACCGTCAGCAAGAAGAAAGGTAAGAGTTTATATGACTATATAGGTAGTGATAAGGAAAAGAGCGGTAATTGAGGGCATGGATGATAATTGTGCGAGGATTCAATACGAAGCTACTAGTGATAATATTACTGTTAAGCATATCCGGCACAATTATCAAAACAGTAGGCGGAATAATCTATGGGTCACGGAGCCTCTTCGTCGACTCTCTAACATGTTTCGCCAACCTCGTAGCCATAATATCTACTATTTACTTCTATAGGGTAAGCCTCATGCCCCCGGACACCGATCACCACTATGGCCACCACAAGTTGGGCTTCGGCGGAACAATAGTGAGCATGTTGGCCTATAGCTTCGTGGCAGGAATAGCTGTTTCAACGCTTATGGAGACCCATGAGTACCATGTATACATTCAGGCAGTATGGATGGCTGTGGCCGGGTTCTTCCTCTACCTAGGCGCGATAATCCTCGCTAACCGTGCTGGCGAATTCTTCAGAGCCTATGCAGTATTCACTATCAGCGAGCTGATAGAGAGCGGGGCCGTAATAGTAGCTAGTCTAGGAGGCGCGATTATCAACTATATGATTGATTACGCCGGAGCAGTCATTATAACGATCTATATATTCATAGAACTCTACGATACAGGAAAGAAAGTCATAATGTACCTCAGCGATATAGCGCCTCCCCAAGAATTCATAGAGAAAGTGCGTAGACTCGTGGAGGAACACGGTTTCAGCCTCGTTTCCCTCAAGATGAGACGCATAAGCGAGGGTGTTGTCCACGGCGATCTAGTGGTTAGGTCCCGCGAAGACATCGATATCAAGAAACTGGTCGAACACATCAAGCATATTAAGGAAGAGCTTAGAGAAAAATATGGTCTTGACTGCTCCATTGAGCTTACCGGATAAAGAAGCTTCTTTTACCCCGTACTAGTCTTGTTGATCTGTTTTTCAAGCTCATCGAGCTGTGTCAGTAGCTTCTGTAGCTCTTCTATCATCCCGGTTATCTCCTTCTTAATCTCTTCTATCCTTTGAAGCATTGATGGTGTTGTCACATTCACATGTGTACCACTAAGAGTCTTCAAGAATGTTTTGAACTCTTGCAAGCTCAGCATGTTCTCCACTGGTAGTGAGTAGACGTTGCCAGTCTTCGCGTTTACGAGATCTATCGATATGACTCCTCTTCCATCACTTGTTATGATTGTGACTTTCCAGTATAGCGTATTATTAATTATGATCGGTATTGGCTCCGCTAGTTTGAATCTCTCCCAGTCATATCTCGGGTGAGCCTTCTGTATATATGAGGCTATCTTCGAAGCACCTATCCATTGCGTCACCGGCCTATAGATTTTTATGACAGGATTTATAGTTTCAGCGTCAACATACGTTATGTATTTTATAGCATAGCTTGCCCCGCTGGGCTCGGCCACGAATAACCAGTATAGGTGCCCATTGTTGTCGAATACGAGATATGGCTGAGGGTTCAGACCAATATCTCTTATCGTGAATGTCAGATGGTAGAGGACGACGTTTATGAAGCCTGGACTCCACCTGTATAGCTCTATCCATTCACGCGCTATTACCTCAGGGACTACTGGGATCTTGTAGGTCTTGAAGATAGGGCCGAGCACAGGATCAGAGAATATCTTGTCTGCAGGAACGATCCTTACATTTCCATCAGCGCTTATCACCGCGTAGCCATAAAGTAGCGGGACATAGTAGTCTGCTCCTCTCTGCCAAGTCTCGAGAGGTACAAGCACATATATCTTGTCTCCTAGTCTAACCTCTATGTTATCCTCAAGGAGCGGCTTGCAGAACAAGCTTCTCGCCTTTAATTCCCTATAGAGCGTGTCAATGTATAATGACGTGAGCCTGACGCGGTGGAGAGACCAGTAGAGGGTGTGGTTTACGAATTCAACGCTTGGCGGGTAGGACGAGCCGTTCACAAATACTACGCCATAGGCGTTCCTGAACAGCTCGTTCCAGAACCCCTCGGGCTCTATGATCCAGTTGTAAACGACGCTATCACCGCTATAATACAGATATGATTCGTCAATGTAGACCGTATGTGTGGGTATCTGTAGGAGTGACAGAGCATATGCGTAAGCTGTCTCTAATGGGATTATCCTGGTCATAGAGACCTCGATAGGCTTGTCTATTATTTCTATATAGTGTGAAGCTATATACGATCCGCTTGATGGGGTGACGAGAATGAAGTTCACGAACGGTATAAATATCGATGCCATGATGAATGCTGCTATTATTAGTGATACTGCTCTCCGTGTCTCTTTTACAAATCGTTCTTCTCCATGTTGCAAAGTTTTTCGGACTTTTACATACATGAGGAATGGAAGCACTATCAATAATAAGATCCCGGTGGCTAGTACTATGTACGCTGTGCTTGCTAATTGCTCAGCTATTGGTCCTACGATGTTTACGAATCCTCCGCTTAGAAATGATATAATATATAGCAGGATAACTATTGCTAAGATCTTTAATATGAGTGTTTGTCTCAACCAATATTCACCTAATTTACATCATATAATTTAGAGCATGATATTTGTTCGGTTATACATGGAGCGGATAATACCTATTATAAATAATATGGCTAATATATTGTCCTAGGTGCAGGAATATGGAGAACGCATTGGAAGAATTTATCAATAGTATTAGTGTTGAAAAACTGGCGTCAATGATCGACCACACAATCTTGAAACCTATAGCTGACCAAAGAATGCTGGAGAAGTATATTGAGGACTATCGTAGATACGGGTTCGCCTCACTCGTTGTTCCACCATCCCTAATATCTCTGGTACGAGAAATAGGAGGTAGGAGAATCAGGATCGCAACCGTGATCGGGTTCCCACTCGGCTATACCTTCACCGATGCAAAAATCCTCGAGACGAGGAGGGCAGCAGGGGACGGTGCTAAGGAGGTAGACATGGTTATAAATATTAATTGGCTGAAAATGAGAAGATACGATCTCGTCCTCGAGGATATAAGAAGAGTCGTCGAGGAAGCAAGAAAGAACGGCATCGAGATAGTGAAAGTGATCATCGAGGCTGGTCTTTTAACAGATGAGGAGAAGATCAGAGCTACAAAACTTGTTCTCCAAGCAGGTGCCGATTATGTTAAGACGAGCACGGGATTCACGGCTGGTGGCGCGACAATTCATGATGTAAGACTACTCTATAAGGCAGGGGAGGGCAGAGTAAAAGTGAAAGCAGCTGGGGGTATAAGGCATGCTCTCGACGCTCTTGCCATGATAGCTGCTGGTGCTTCAAGAATAGGTACAAGCACTGGGGACAAGATAATGGAAGAGTATATCAGATTAAAAGAGGGCTAGCTAAGGCTTATAGATAATGCTTTTTCGGCATGTCTTATGATCACGTCTTCCCTAACCTCAACCCCTATACCCGGCCTTTCAGGAACGATGTATGTGCCGTCCTTCTCCAGCCTCCAAGGCTTCTCGATCACGTCTTCTTCATAGAACCTGCTTGACTCGGATACGTCGTTCGGGTACCTTACGTTCGGCAACGTCGCCGCAGCGATCTGGAATGCCCGGCCGATACCTGTTTCTAAGAGACCCCCTATCCACACAGGGATACCATGTTGTGAGGCATACCAGTGTATGGCTAGTGTCTCGCATAATCCCCCTACTCTTGCTGGTTTGATGTTTATGACCTTATAGCTCCCGAGACTATGGCCTGCCATCGCGTCATATATGTTCTTGATGCTTTCATCCAGACATATAGGGGTCTCGATCATTCTTTGAAGGATGC
>JALSQP010000119.1 GCA_026985375.1 Desulfurococcales archaeon
AAGAGCTATGTCAAGAGCAGTACGTAGAATCAATAAGCCCTTATCACCGTATTGCCGGAGAAAATCAAGAACCTGGGCTCTAGTAATCTCGCTCAAAATAATGCTCCTCCTGCATCTATGTTTTTGTTTTTTACCCACTATATCTATAGTTTTGCAATGAACTAATAAACTGGGGCATTAATAACACAATCTCTCTCGGCTAGCGCAATGTGTTTGTTTTCAGAATACATGTATTTACGAGGTGTATGAAAGGTTTTGAATGATGCTGTAGTGATTGTTGAGGATCTACATAAGATTTATGAGAACAAGGTACACGCTGTTAAAGGTATTTCTTTCAAGGTCTGGAAAGGGGAGATTTTCGGCCTAATAGGACCTAATGGAGCAGGTAAATCGACTACTCTTAGAATGATCGTCGGATTAATGAGACCCACACGTGGAAGAATAAGTGTGATGGGAATAGATGTTGTTAAGCATCCCGTGGAGATCAAGAAGTACATCGGTTACTTGCCGGAGGAGGCAGATGTCTATGAAAGACTTACAGGGCTGGAGCACTTGAGATTCTATGCTATGCTCCGCGGACTTACAGGCAGTGAGCTCGAGAAAATAACTGAGTATGGGATAAAATTATCCGGCTTAGAACAAAGCGCATTGAAGAGACGAGCTTCAGAGTATAGTAAAGGAATGAAGAGGAGGCTACTCCTTGCATCAGTGTTGATGGCTAGGCCCAAGCTTGCAATTCTAGATGAGCCGACAAGCGGACTCGACGTATATGCCTCCGTTAACGTCAGGAAGATGATCAAGAAATATGTTGAGGAAACTGGTGCAAGCATCATCCTCAGCAGCCATAACATGCTAGAGGTAGAGTATCTCTGTGACCGTGTAGCATTCATTGCTCATGGAAAAATAATCGTTGAGGCCGAGCCAGACCGTATAAAGCAAATGTACGACGCTGTGAACCTCGAGGAAGCATTTGTAAAAGCGGTCAAGGAGGCTGATCGGATGTGAAGCCAGGAAAAATAGTGGCAGAAATGAAGGTACTTTTATGGAAGGAGCTAACCGATCTAAAGAGGGACAAGAAGACTTTGTTCACAAGTATTCTGTTACCTCTTTTAATGCTACCATTAATGGGATTCATAGGCTTTGCACTGGCGCAAGAACAAATCATCAATGTCGCAGTTGTAGATCTCGATCACACTACAGCTCATAATAGTCTCCTAAACATAACTTTTAGCTCCAAGTGGCTCCTCGGAAATATTACGTACTATCTAGCAAAATATGGTTACAACTATACGGTATCCAATTCTGTATCGATCATAAAGAATCCATCCATAGACCTAATGATAGTCATACCAAGGGGTTTCGCGGAGAACGCCACAAGCCTCACTCATGTCGCGAGGATCGAGATCTACAGGAAAGCTGGCCTACAAACAACTAGTAGAGTAGAGGGCTTAATTTATAGTATAGTCAACTGGTTCTCAACCCAGCTCAGTAAAGAGAAAATCATGGCGCTAGCAAGACTCGCTAGAGTAAACGCGACGATCGAGGCGCTTCGTAACCCTATAATATATACTACGACAATAGTAAGTATATCTGGGTCGCCTGTCAATACAGCTTTCCAGATCAGGGTAACCATATCTAGGTTCTTAGTCCTTGCATTGAGCTTTGTAGTAACTCCCGCTGCATCATATGTTATTGACGGTATAATTGGTGAGAGAGAAAGAAAAACTATGGAGCTCCTTCTATCTCATCCAGTGAAGCCCTCGACGATAATAAATGCCAAGGTAATTGCGGCGACAATACTTGGATTAATTACGGCGATAGCGGATGCTTTCGGTCTCCTGGTCTATATATCGCTATCAGCAATAACCTATGGTTCTCAGGCACCATTCC
>JALSQP010000120.1 GCA_026985375.1 Desulfurococcales archaeon
TAACACAGCGATCATATTGTCTCCACCCAAGTAACCCGTAATACCTCCAAGACGTATAGTAGCTCTGGTTATCTCGCTATAAACACTCATGATCTTAACATATGTTTCGAACACACTAGTCTGAATAGTTGTTCTCGTTATATTATTGAAATCTATGTGGACCACAGCCAGGGGATCTTCCTCACCACTGATATATACGAGTTTTTCATCTTCTTTTTCCGCAATTCTGCTCGCCATTAGTTGTGCTGTGAAGGGCCTCTTATGCACCAGGGATACTATCCTCACACCCTTCGGAGAGAGCGGCTCAATATCTGTCAGTATTTCTTCAAGATCTTTTTCTTTAAAACCATTACTGAGCGCTATGAAGTAATCATATCTAACTGGTATGACAAAACCTCCTCTCCTAGAAAACATTCTCTGCAGACTTGAGTAGATATTTGATTGTAGCTCCTGTATCTTCCACTCCCTATCATAGCCCAGTGTCTCCGTCCACTCTCTGTACTCCAATAATTTTATGAGCGTTATACGGGGCAAAAGACTCTCTACCTATTCTAGACTATTTTACTCAATGATGTTGGTCGAGTCATCTCTTAGCTCTATTTCGCCGAGTTTCTTTGTCCTTAATATCATCTTCACGACGGCTTCTACGGCTCTTCTGGCATAGTCCTCAATTCTCTCCATTGCCTGCATTCTTGTTGCTCCAGGCCCAATTATACCTAGTCCTACTGGTTTTCCATACTCTATCATCAGATCCATCATTTTCCTAGCTGTCTGGCCCGCTACTAATTCGTCGTGTTTTGTCTCTCCCTGTATGACTGCACCGAGAGCCACTACTCCGTCAAGCTCTTTTCTTTCTAGTAGTTTTTTCACAGCAAACGGTATCTCGTATGTCCCGGGAACTTTCACTACGATGGGGACTTTTACGCCGAGGAATTTTGCATGGTTTATTGCTTTCTGAAGCATTAGATAAGTTATATCATAGTTGAATTCTGCCACGACAATACCTATCCTTACATTCATTATAAACACACCACCTACATTTTAAGCGGACCTACATCGGGCCTACCTTGTCTAAGGCCTTGTCCAGCGTATCTTGTAAGTGCTTCTCGTCCATGTCTAATTAGTTTTACAAGATTTAAAGCATGTTCTATTGCCCTGTTCTTAGCGATCTCGAGAAGTTCATCCGGATTATCAGCTTCATCCTCATGTACTGTCACATCAATAATGTGTTTGCCAGTTATGATCTGGAGGATTATGAGACCGGTGCTCATGGCCAGGTAGCTGTACTTATCAACTTGTTTGGCTCCAACCCAGCCCAAAGTTATGACTGCCTCGCATCCCTCGTTCATTATAAGATTCCTAGCAGCTACCGGTATGTCTTTGATGCCGGGAACAGTGTATCTTATTATCTTTGCTTCGGGCAGATTTTCTTGGATAACTTTTATGGCATATCTCGCCATATCAACCCTTGAAAATGTCGTATCGACAACGCCTATTTTAATCATATAAGAAGCCCCTCTTTTCAGCCTCCGTAATGATGTCGAATCCGTTGATGAAGAGTAGAGCATTTCTCCTCGCAAATTTTCGTGCATCTTCGTAGGGCAGGCTTATTCCCTCAGCGAGCATTTCCGCTATAACCATGCTAGGGGTTAAACCAGTGATCAAGGCCAGGGCTGTTGCGAGCTCTGTGTGGCCCCGCCTATTTGCTATCCCTCTCGATGTTAATAATGGAACATGCCCTGGAGCGTAAAACTCCCGCTTAAATGTTTCGATAGCCTCTGTGCTGAAGCCCTTATACACTAGTTCCGCAACCTTGTGGAGACGCTTTATCGTTAATGCTTTATCATTATCATTTATTCCCGTCTTGGTATCAACATGGTTCAGCCACAGATTGAAGGCTGGAGGATCACCGTATCTGGGCCTCCTAACACTAATTTCTCGTAGGACGGGATGTTTTGATAGAAGCTCATTCATAAATGGTAATTGAAGTGTCTCCCTAAACTTACTACCAGATATGAAGCATATTAGTCCTCCGGCGTTTTTCCTCAAATAAGTTATTTTCTTAGAGTCTATTATTCCTGCGTAGAATATCATATCAGTCTCAGCTTCTCTCTCAGCACTATCAAACACTAAGACAGGCTTTCCTGAAAGGAGAACGTTTCTGACAGCTATCCAATCAACCAAGCCTAATGCACCATTAGGATTCTGTTCTATAGTGTGTTTAGGATACAGTAATAATAAGGTATTCCTACCCAGATTACTGTTTGGGCGATGAAGATTCCTAGTCCAGACCGATGGAGGTGAGGAAGGGATCTCCGGCACAGAGCCCTTGATCATAAATCTCGACAAAATACTTGTGGGAGAAAACCTAGATGTGATCGAGCATGCCTATATTCAGATAGAAGACGGTGTAATAACGGATATAGAGCAGACATGGTCACCGGACGGGTTAAACATTGGTGGGATCGCTTTACCTCTTCCCGTTAATACACATGTGCACTTAAACGACTATGTTGCTCCGGAGTCCTGTATAGGTTATGATCTAGCATCATTTGTGGGGAACAAAGGAATCAAGTTACCTATTACACGTCTGTTAAGACATAAATTCGTTGATAACCCGCTGACTAAGGCAATCAGCATATACTATGCCATAGTTGATTTCCAAGAACATAAGGATTATTGCAGAGAAAACAAGGAACTCGTAGAAAAAACCGGATCTAGATACCTGGGGTTTTCCAGGCCCTTTAATCCACTTGATACAGGAGAATACGATGATGTAGCAAGGATTTGCGGTGGTATAGGGATATCGAATCCGTTGAGGATACCTCCATATGTTATGGAGGAAATCTCCCGTCTCTCCCTTATATATCCGGTCAGTGCACATGTCAGCGAAACAAGGCGAATGGAGGAAAAAGGTAGCCTTCACTATCTTTTGAATTATAGAGTGAAACTAGTTAGTATTGTACATGGTATTTTCCTCGAAAGATGGGAGCTCAGACAGCTTGCAGAAGAAAATATACCGCTCGTTGTTTGCCCACGTAGCAACTTATGGTTTATTGGGAGAATGGCCGACATAGCTACCGCTCTCAAAGAAGGGGTTACCATGGCTTTGGGTACAGATAATGCAGGCTGTTTCCACCCGGATATATTTGCCGAGATGGAATTGTTATTCACAATGTATAGAGGGAATATTGATGCACGCGAAATTGTCAAGATGGCCTTTATTAACGGTTACAAAGCACTAGGTACATCCCCAAGATTTATAGATGTCAGACAGCCAGCTGATATGCTAGTATTGAAAGAGCATAGACTTGCCAGATATTCATGGAACGTTTACGGCTCGATCATTAGAAGAGGTGCTTATTGCGATAAACTCGTCGTACGTGACGGGGTTATTATAAAGAGTTTTAACTAGATAAGGCAATACCTTATTTTCCGAAAAATCTAGGCAAGGGTGCATGCTAATTGTCAAGGATACTAGACCCATGGGGTCACTTTACTATCGAGAAATACGAGAAGCTCTTCAAGCAATTCGGTATTCAACCCATTGATACTGTTCTAGACAAGCTCCCCATTAAACACCATTTCTTCACGAGAAGAATAGTGTTTGGCCATAGGGATTTTGATAAATGGCTTGACGCCCTCAATCGTGGGGAAAAAGTCGCTGTATTAACGGGTTTCATGCCCAGCGGCCATACCCATCTAGGGCACCTTATGGTTTTCGAGGAGCTAAAATATCTTCAGAGCCTTGGTGTACATGTTAAAATAGTAGTTGCAGATGCAGAAGCATATGCTGTCAGGAAGCTTGATCGTCGAAAAGTAGTCGAGTATGGCTTAGAATACATACGTCACGCCATAGCATGGGGGCTCGATCCTGCCAAGACCGAATTCTATTTCCAGACAAACAATACGACGCCATACTATAGGCTAATCCAAATGTTCTCGAGAAAAATAACGAAGGCCGAGTTCGAGGCCATTTATGGTGAGATTAGTCCGGGCAAGATCGTCGCCGCGTTAACACAGGCATCGGACATCCTCCATATGCAACTGAAAACTTATGGAGGCTATAAACGCATACTTGTGCCAGTAGGCGCTGATCAAGACCCTCATCTCCGCCTAACAAGAGATCTGGCGGATAGATTCGCGCAAGAGCTTGGTCTAAGGAGGCCTGCATCATTCTATCACAAGTTCATACGTGGTCTTGATGGAAACAAGATGAGTAGTAGCAAATCTGATTTCGCGATCCTCCTATTAGACGGGCCTGAGGTAATTAAGAAAAAAATAATGATGGCGCTGACGGGCGGTAGGCCCACAGCGGAAGAGCAGAGACTTCTTGGCGGCGAGCCAGAGAAGTGTACGATCTATGAACTATATACATACTTTCTGTTACGAGACGATGAAGAATTGAAGAAACAGTACGAAAGGTGCAGGAAGGGCAAGATCCTCTGTGGTAAGTGCAAGAAGAACGCGTTAAAACTATTATTAGAGATGATCAAGACCCATCAGGAGAAATACAGAGAGCTCTTGGAGAGTCGGATTGTCGAAAAACATGTGAATATACCTGATTTCTAAGACGTTATCATCCTTCATCCATTTATTTCCCCAATAAGGCGTAATGCGACTGATAATGGATCATCCGCCTTCGTTATAGCGGAGCCCACAATTATTATTTCAGCTCCAGCCTCTACGAGAGGCTTTGCCTTACCTGGCTTTATGCCTCCAGCTACGGCTACTGTTGCATTTAGTCGAGCTAGTTTCCTTATCTCGTTAATCATATCAGGTGCTGTTATTCCTCTTCTCCTTTGGACATCTATACCGAGATGATACAATACTATATCGGCTCCGAGACTGATTACTTCCTCTGCCCGCTTCACTGGATCGGCACAGTTAATAAGGTCTACCATGACCTGTCCATTGTATCTGTGAGCTGTTTCTATAGCATCTATGATGGTCGAGTCATCAGCTAGTCCGAGCACAGTTACGATATCTGCACCTGCTCTAAACATGATTTCGGATTCAAATCCTCCTACGTCCATTGTCTTCGTATCTGCAACCACTTTTGACTGTGTGATTTCTTTCAATAGTTTTACACTCAATGTCCCCCAGGATTTTATGAGAGGTGTGCCTGCCTCAATCAACAGTTTTTCTCTGTCAAGCTCGGAGGATAAGATGCTTGCAAGCCTTATGGCAAAGGAGATGTTATCCGTATCGAGGGCTACTTGAAGCAATGCCATTTATTCCACCATGCATATTCAATACTATAAAATGTATTTGAATAAAGCGCCTAGAAGTGATTATCTTGGACAATATCAAGGAGGAAAAGACTAGGCTTCGGCGACTTATATGGGATCTCATGGAGAAAAGGAATATCGCAAGGTTTCCGCGACCCATATATGGTAGGATACCTAATTTTATCGGTGCAGAAGAGGCTGCTAAAAGGGCTTTATCACTCAACGAGTGGAGGAGAGCACTGGTTGTAAAGGTTAATCCCGATTCACCTCAGAGGCCTCTCAGAGAACTCGCTCTTGAGGAGGGGAAGAAGGTTATAATGGCTACTCCACGTTTGAGACATGGATTTATAATGATCGATCCAGCCATTATCCCAAAATCCATGATCAGGTTCGCATCAACAATTAAGGGTGCATTTAGACTGGGCAGGCTTTTACGCTTAACAGAGATACCTCCTATCGACCTGATGATTACGGGATGCGTTGTCGTTGATCGGAGAGGAAATAGGCTAGGTAAAGGAGGAGGTTACGCAGAAATAGAATACGCCATACTAAGAGAGCTCGGCGTCATAGATGAAAGCACACCCGTTATTACAACAGTCCACGATATCCAGGTAGTTGGTCGTGTTCCTAGAGAGAAGCATGACCTGACAGTAGATATAATTTTAACGCCAACCAGGACATTAAGAATAAAGCCTAGGCCGCCAAAACCAAAAGGGATTTATTGGAGCTTATTGGGTGACAAGAAGGACCTGCCTGTTATCAAAGAACTGCGACAATTACTTTCCCAGAAATGAAACCCTTATTTTGAAACCATAGTTAAGAAAGTAGATAGGTGCGTGGTTGTGGATCCCAAGAACCTGCTTGAAACAGCCAGAAATATAACAAATAACACACTGAGAGAAGTGCTTGACGAGGTTCTACGTGAGGCAAGCAGTGTAACGGCTTATGCATCGGAACTGATAGACCATATCAGCGATTACACGTTGCGTGGTGGAAAGAGGCTGAGAGCCTTCCTTGTACTGACAGGATATTGGGCGGAGAAGTGGGGTAGCGGAAACCTTGACACGATACGATACATCATGGCCGCTATAGAGTTCATGCAGAGCTACTTCTTGGCCCACGATGACATAATGGACAGAGACACTATAAGGAGAGGAGGACCCACTGTACACGTTATGTTTGAACAAAGCTGTAGAGATAAGTCCTTGCTAACTGATTGCAAACACTATGGTTTGAGTCAGGCTATTCTCGGAGGAGATTACTTGGAGAGCTTAGTAACATACTCTTTCTATAAATCGGGTGTAACTGGCGAAGATCTACGTAGACTGATACATTACTACACACGTGGTCTGCGCCTAGTATCGTATGGGCAATTCCTAGATGTTCTAATAGCTGGTCTACATCTCGAGAAGGTTACCGAGAAAGACGTGATAACAATCCATAAGTACAAGACGGCGTCCTACACCATAGAGCTACCATTATACCTAGGAGCAATCGCGGCTGGGTCGAAGAACCATCGGCTGTTCGAAGCTTTTACCGCTTACGCTTATCCGGCAGGCATAGCTTTCCAGATACAAGATGATATCTTGGGCCTATATGGTGATCCAAAGGTTACAGGGAAGCCTGTTGGGAGCGATGTTAGGGAGAAAAAGAAGACACTACTTGTTGTCAAGGCCTACGAATGGGCTAGTGAAGAGGATAAAGAGTTTCTGAGACTAGTATACGATGAGAAGAAACCTGAAGAGATAAGTGAAGATGATATTCTAAGGGTTCAAGAGATCGTGAGGAAGACTGGTAGTCTTGATTATAGTGTGGAATACATGCAGAGACTGACGAGGGAAGCTAGGGTCGCACTTGATAAATGTGAGTGTATAAGTTCTGAGGCTAGAGAAGTGCTTGAGTGGCTCTTGGAACTAATAATTAAGCGTAAGAAATAGATTGCGGGAACTCGATTATTTTTGCTCTTCTACCTCCTCCTTCTCTAGTTCTCTTATCATTTTCTCGACTTCTTCTGGGGGAAGAGATGGCGTAGTGGCTAGTATATAACCTATGTAACCTATTATTCCAAATAATATGAGCATACTGAAATATACCGTTAATTTTATCACGATGATCGATATTGTTTCTCCTGCTCCAAAGACCAACCAAGTATAAATGATCGCGAAGACCGCTGCCAGACATATCAATAGAAAGCCGGCAAGCCTACTATAACCCATAGTTCATCACTTATTAATATGCTATATTTTAATTATTGACTCGTCAACATAAAAAATATGTATGAGAAAATATGAGAAAAGATTTATAGATGATCACTCTTGGGTAGGAAGCGAGGAGAAATAGAGGAATGGCTCAGGAAAGTTGTTTTCTCCGGCGAGAAAGGAGAATACATAGTTTTTATCAAACATCGAACCGATAAAGGTGTTGTCCTAAGACCTATTCCAGGCAGGCTCATAGATGATCTTAGGCGGGGCTATCTATACGTGGGTGAGGAAATGATTCCTTTTCATAGAGTCATCGAGATAAGAAGAAAAGATGGGACAATAGTTTATAGTAGAAGGTCGGGGGAGAAAAAATAGGGCCTTTAGATCCAGCCCCTAAGCTTCATTGCTCTTACTACGCGATCAACCGCGATCGCATATGCAGCAGCTCTCATTGGATAATCGCTGTACTTCTTCTGCCATTCGTCGAATACTCTGTTGAAGTTCCTTGTCATTATCCTGTCTAGTCTCTCGAGCGCTTCCTCATCTGTTAGCCAGCAACCCATGCGGTTGTGGCTCCACTCGATCCAGCTCATCGTTACGCCGCCAGCATTTGCAAGGATATCAGGCACTATGATTACGCCCTTCTTGTGGAGTATCTCTTCTGCCTCGGGGGTTGTCGGGCCGTTTGCACCCTCGCTGATAACCTTTGCCTTTATCTTGTCGGCGTTCTTGATGGTTATCACGTTCTCGGTCGCAGCGGGGATCAGTATGTCTACATCTAGCTCTAGAAGTTCCTCGTTACTGATTATCTTAACGCCTCCCTTCTTATA
>JALSQP010000121.1 GCA_026985375.1 Desulfurococcales archaeon
TCCCTACGCCTTCTTACCTCATCCCAATCTATACCAGGCAAGACCCAGCACCAGTTGAGGGATTCGTGAACCCAGCAATATAACCTTGGTTTCCCACCAAAATATTATGATTGGTGACAGAGTATGCTGAAGGGAGGGATCGAGTACGTTAGCCTTGATTCTGCCTGCACCTTGTTCTGGGATATAGGGTGCGAACCTGGGAATCCGATGCGACCAGCACGTAACATTCTTAAAGACATACTATGCTATCTAGAGAAGAGAGGATACGCCCCAAAGCATATCGTCGATCCTCTTAGACTCTATAACAACATAAGGCGCGAGATAGAGACTAGGCATCACGGCTACCAGCATTGGCACAGATATCTATTACTGAAGTTCCTCAAGAGATCAGGAGTTGATATTTCAGAAAGCGAGCTAGAAGAGATCTATCATTATTTCATCGCCGAGAGAGCGAAATGGTTTGTCCCTATAGATCATACAAGAATGGTTATTGAGAGGCTCGTTGGTAAGGGCTATAGACTTATCCTCACAACAGCTACTGGTGCTCATGACCTACCGTATCAAGTGCTACAAAATAACGAGTTAATGAAATACTTCAAGATCATATATAGTACGCAGCTCGTAGGCATACCTAAACGCAACCCATTATTCTATATGGAACTAGCGGATCTCCTGGGAGTGGAGCCCGCCAAAATAGTACACATCGGCGACTCCATAGAGAACGACATATTGCCAGCGAGAAAAGCAGGGCTGAGAACAATATATTATGGATGGAAAACCTTGTGCCGTCCAACAGATCCCCAGCCATGCATAACATCGCTCACCGAGCTCCTCAAAATACTTTAAACATGGTTTATCTAAATGTTACTTTATGGCCGATGATGAGCGAACCCGTGTCGGAACCTATATATTATTCTTCAATGTGTAGGTTATGTAGGCTATGAAGTGGGTCGGCGTTACTGAGGCTCCTCAATTCATTTAAATAATGTTCCTGTAATCAACCATAGGACTGAGAAAGAGACAAGAGGGAGATAGGGGTGGCCAAGATAATAGTAATTCACGGCTCTCCCCGAAAATATGGTGCTGTAACCAAGCTTGCGTCTATAGCTGCTAAGGGTGTTGAGGACGCAGGCGGAACCTCTGAGATCATATATCTTTACGACTACAGGATAAAGGAGTGCCTAGGATGCGTCAGTGACGATACAAAATACTGCCGATTCCCATGCATCATTATTGACGATGACTTCAACACCATAGGGGAAAAGATCCTGGAGAGCGACGGCTTCATATTGGTAACCCCTGTCTACTGGTACAGCATGTGCGGCGCCATGAAGAACTTCATTGACAGGCTGACAAGCATGGAAAACATGATATTCATAACTGGCAGGAGTCTCCTCGAAGGAAAAGTAGCGGGACTAATAGCCACGGGAAATGATAGCGGAACTATACTGACGCTCGCCCACATGATGATCGTTCTAAACAGTATGGGCGTACATATCCCAGGATGGGCTATCGCGTATCACCACTCAATGGACGATGTCACAGAGGATGACCAGGTAATTCTTGACTCATACAATGTCGGCTACAACGTTGCGAAGCTTGCAGACATTGTAAAGAATTCTGGTACATGGTATAAGCCGGACGTCGACCCTAAGAGTCTGGCGAGTCTTGCTAGTAGTGAAGCTGAGAAGTATAAAGCACAGCTGGAAGAAAGGAAGAAGCTCTTCGAGAAACTGCTTGGTTCAGGAAAGAACTAAAGGTTCTAGTCATCAACACACCCATGTATTTCTAGGATACGTCTGATTATTTTTGAAGACCTACATATATCGTCTTCGAAGGGCTCCTTAAGCCTCAATACCCTAGTCT
>JALSQP010000122.1 GCA_026985375.1 Desulfurococcales archaeon
CCCATCGAGAAGTGGCAGTTTAAAACACTCCTACTAGACGCTGAACCGGCGGAGCTTACACAAGAGGATCTCGAGGACATAAAGAACAAGGATCTCATATATGTAAAGTATGATCCCGCTTACCTCTTCAGCAAAGAAGGAGAGGAAGAACTCCGCCAACTATTCGGAATATATGTCCTAGCCCACTACAGAAACGAGCCAGATGACCTGGGAATGATCGCTGATGCACCACACCATATTGTCAGAGCAGTGAAGACCAGACATGGAAAAATAGTCTGCGCACTACAGATAGCGTATGAGGGCAGAATAGATGAAGAACTAGCCAAAGAGCTACTCAAAGGAGGAAAAATACCCGGCAACATAATCCCTGACAGGTTTCTGAAACACGCTAGATACGTAGATTTCGCGAGACTTTTCGGCTTAAGAATAGTGCGAATAGCAACACATCCTGATGTGCAAGGTAAAGGGATAGGGAGTTGGGGACTGGAAGAAGTCGAGAAAGAGGCTAGAGAAAAAGGATACGACTGGATTGCAGCAGGATTTGGCGTTAACCCCGAGCTCCTCAGGTTCTGGATCAAGAATGGTTTCATACCAGTTCATATAAGCCCCGATCGTAATCCTGTAAGCGGAGAATACACACTACTAGTGATCAAGCCGATAAGCAGTGATGCCGAGAAAATGGTTACTATGGCTAACAAGGAGTTCAAACTGAAACTACTTGATAGTCTACCAGTAAATTATCAAGATATGGAAATAGAGGTCGCATTACAGCTTCTCTCCTCTGGCGAACCAATACTCGATAATATTCCTAAACACATCTTCTCGCCTGTACAGCTTGAGCGTCTATGGGTTTACTGCATGGGGCCAATGACTTTTGAGGCAGCTGCGGATCTAATGAATAAGATCGCAAAGATACATTGGCTCGTTCCGAAGGATAAGAGGCCCGAGCTCTCCAAGATCCGCGAGGTAATCCTTATCGGTAAGGCACTGCAGGGCAGAACATGGGAAGAACTACGGGAGCGGTACAGCGTTCTTCTAAAAGACCTCCATGCATTCGCCCATGATATAGCATGTCGTTACTTCAGATTTCTCACGAAGCTAGATCCTACCGCTTATGAGCCTGGAATAAAAGAGACGGACTATGACCTAAACATTATCGTCTAATTCCTCAATATCTGTTGATGAGAGCTCTTGCTCTTTTTTAAGCTGTGCTTGTATGATTTTTCTAATTATCGATGATGGCAGCATGATGTCCTCTCTCGTAGCGTTATATGGACCCTTAACAATGATGCCCTTACCGTCAACGATATCGATCTCATAGACCCTCTTATCATGGTCTGTTTGTCTCATTTTCTCAATGATTAGAAACCTTCTAAGATACGCACCTATTATTTTCTTTCTGAACCTGATTATTCCATCAGCGACATGCTCTATGCCGAAGCCGAATCCTAGGCTTGTCGTTACAGCATATTGGCTTGTCAATATCATTGTTAAGTCCCATTTTGAGAGTCTACGTTTTATGACATAACTGTACTTTCTAGCCATAGCTGGTTTATCTAGCCAGAAGGCGCTCATGGAATCTATCACGAGTCTTGCGTGCCCATAGCCTAGAGTCCTCTTGGCATCCATTATCTTCGATATAAGTTCTTCCACGGTAAGTTCTCTCAGACTCCAGGGATCACCGTGTTCACCCATTAGGGCATCAATGATTATTAGTTCTCCCCTACGCACAGCATCTCTAAACTTGAAGCCGAACATCTCTGCTTGTCTGATAACACTTTCACGCGACTCCTCAGTAGTCACGTATATACCTTTCTCACCATTCTTTATACCAGCAGCTATGAAGTGT
>JALSQP010000123.1 GCA_026985375.1 Desulfurococcales archaeon
GAGGGGCTCTCCTATGGAGCGGCTCTGTTCAGCACAAGTACCCTGTATGCTGGAGATGTAAGACCCCTGTACTCCAGAGGGCTACAAGGCAGTGGATCATAAGGGTAACGAAACTCAAGGAAGAGCTGAAAAAGGAGGCTTCAAGAGTTAACTGGATGCCGGGATGGGCGCTTGAAAGACTAATGAATATGCTGGGCAATCTACAGGATTGGGTGATAAGCAGGCAGAGGTACTGGGGTACACCATTACCAATATGGATATGTCCTAACGGCCATAGGCTTGTCATAGGCAGTGTCAAGGAGCTCGAGGAACACGGTGGTAAAAGACCGGTGGAACTGCACAGGCCATGGATAGACGAGGTAGTATTGAAATGTCCCGTATGCGGTAAACCCATGAAGAGAGTGACAGACGTTGCGGATGTATGGTTTGACAGCGGAATAGCGTTCTATGCGTCAAGAGCTCATCCCGAGAGGCTCCCTAGGGACGAGGTCGTCCTAGACTTCATAACGGAGGGACACGATCAGATCAGGGGATGGTTCTTCAGCCTCCTAAGATCCGGTGTCTTGGGCTTCGGCAAAGCACCATACAAGAACGTGCTGGTTCACGGCTTTGTCCTAGACGAGCATGGGAGAGAGATGCATAAGAGCCTTGGAAACTATGTTGGCACCGATGAGGCCATAGAGAAGATGGGTAGAGATCCTCTTCGGCTGTGGGTTCTACAGTCGACCGTGTGGGAGGACTTAAGGTTTAGCTGGAAAGGCATAGAGGAGACTAGGAAGGATCTAAGCATAGCGTGGAACACATATGTCTTCGCATCAACATATATGGGGCTCGACGGCTACGATCCCGTAGAGCAGAGATTGGATAGATTCAGGGAACATCTAAGGATTGAGGACAAGTGGATCCTGTCAAGAATAAACACACTCACCAAGAAGGTCACGGAGTATCTCGAGAAATACCATGTCCATGAAGCCGCGAGACTCATTAGGAAATTCATTGTTGAAGACGTGAGCCACTGGTATATAAGGCTGATAAGGCCTCGTGTATGGGTCGAAGAAAACGTCCCCGATAAGCTTGCAGCCTACGCTACACTCTACTACGTTTTGAGGAAATGGCTACTTCTAGCGAGCCCGATGATACCCTTTATGTCGGAGAAAATATACCAAGAGTTCATAAGGCCTGCGGAGCCCAGCACGCCTGAATCGGTCCATCTAATGGAGTGGCCGGGTATTGATGAAGAGTATATTGATCCGGAGCTTGAGGAGGAGATGGAGCTGGTAAAACGGATCTATGAGGCCTCCGCAGCAGCACGTATGAAGGCCGGAATAAAGCTGAGGCAACCGGTCAAAAGCATAATAATATATAGTGATGAGGAAAGAATCGCTGAACCAGTAAGGAAATATGCTGGTCTGATAATGCATATAGCCAACGCTAAGAACGTAATGGTAAGACCCGTGAGCGAGCTTGGAAAACTAGTCAAGTACAAGATAGAGCCGATATACAAGAAGATAGGGCCGAGATTCCGTAAACGGGCTAAGCAGGTGATAAAATATCTCCTAGAGCACCAGGACGAAGTAGCTAGAACAATACTTGCGGAAGGCAAAGCCCTGATCAAGCTAGAGGAGGGTAGCGAGGTCGAGATAACTAAAGACTATGTCAGGATAACACCTGTATATATTGAGGGCTACAGCGTGGAAGATACGGAGTGGGGAGCCGTAGTAATAGATACAAGGCTAACAGAGGAGGAACTAGCGGAAGGCCTGGCTAGAGACATCATAAGACGCATACAGGTGATGAGGAAAGAGCTGAACCTACCACTCGACGCCAAGATAATCGTCTGGATAACAGTACCCAAACCTCATATAGAGCTGATCGAGAAGAAGCTCAGCTATATAGCTAGCGAGACGCGTGCAGAGAAAATTATGATAACAGGCGAACACCCCAGTGACGCCTATACAAAGGAATGGGAAATTGAGGGTGAGCCTTACAGGATAACGATCAAACAGGTAAATTAAAAACTAAAAACCCTATGGCCTCCTCACCCCTATTTTCCTAATATCGAATCTTGCGATCCTGCTTGTCTCGCTCTCCTCTATGATCTCGGCTATCTCTGCTTCAACACCATAGTCTTCGAGCACGTATTTCAGGTCTTCGATCCAGTCGTTTACTCCGCACGTAAAGCAGAAAGAACCAGTAAATCTAACTGTCAACACGCTGTCCTTATAGCTGATGATTTCAGCCGTGGCTTCCGGTGAACGATACTTGTTATAATTCTTAATAGCATCGATTACCTCATCAGGTATTTTATAACCCATTATGGCCACCGTGATTTTATTAGTCAATGCTTCCTAGGAACAAGTTCTTTGAATCGAGACAGAGACGTGTTTTTAATGTGGTGAAAAGAGTGGTTAGATTTTGATCTCTTTTCGAGCCTCCCATAATCCATGCAAGTTACAATACGCTATGGCATAAAGTATTCCAGGCTTATCCAGCTTTAGGGTGATTTCTAGCTTCGGCTCACCATATCCTGGTTCTAAATCAATTGTTGCAATCCTAATAGGGTTGAAGGGACGGCCTTCCTCGTAATAATATAGTTCCAATCTCCTAATACTATGTTGGACAGTGTTTGGATGAGGCCCGACCTCTACTCTTACAGTAAAAGGCTCACTGGGATTGATCTTTTCAGGAACTTCTATTTTTGGGGTATGTGTTTCCACCTTTGTTATCGCTTGACCCTGAGCATTCTCAGGGGAATATATGAGTTCGGAGAATCTAGGCATTTCTTAATCACCACTTAATTGTTTAGTTACCTGTCTTTATAAAAGTTTGCCTACGCAAATTATTTTGTTCGAAAAATTAATCACATTGTTAGTTAGACGATTCCATATTTCATTCCTTTTTGACAGCATCACGATAAATGGACATGCTAGTGCTCAACAATATAATGCCCGTTACGAATGATAATAGGCTTTCTAGAACCTTATTGTATATGAGAACATATACTGCGAGCGAAAAGAAACCTAATGATGCGAACAATGATATTAAGCTGTATATTAGTCCGAATCTCCGGGATCGTTCGTCCATGCTATATCCACCTCTGATCAAGACCTATTATGGGTTTAGGATTAGGAAAAACATTGGTAAATACATGGATAAGGCTAACAAGACATTGGACATAATCTTGTGGTCTCTACGTCTAAGAGCAATAGAGGCCAAGTAGAGTACTAATCCCGAGAGACCCGCTAGATGATCATAGAATATTATAGTTAGTAGAAGCATTATACCGAGCACGTAACCCAGCCTTATAAGGCTGTCCTCGATCCTTGGCAAGTCTCTTTTCAGCTTATCACCTATCCATGTAAATAACTCTGGCCTTGGATCAAGGGTTGCCGTGAGGGCTGTGAATACTATGAATACATATAGTGTCTCAGACCCCCAAGCCCCCATGTATTCTAGCTTCTTCCCGGCTAGGATAAGGGATAACCCTAGGGCGAAAACTATATAGACCGAGTACCTCAATAATGAGCCCCACAGTATTTTGAGACCTCCGCTGACCCTATATGTTTTGTTCATTACGAGGAGTAAATACCTATAGCCGGGGATCAAGGCGGCCAGCCATGCTATGTAGGACGGGCTGAGCCCCAGATAGGCCCCGATGAACATTGAGCCAAGAATTACAGCTGGCGCTATCTCTGCCATACCCGTATGTTTCTCTACAGCGATGCTCACACATATAATCGTTAACATAATGAGGAAT
>JALSQP010000124.1 GCA_026985375.1 Desulfurococcales archaeon
CTTCGATTCTAACACCGATCTCAGGTATCTCCAGCCCTAAGCCAGCTCCCGCTATTTGGGTCGCTATCCTTGACAGTAATGCTCTATACTCGTCTCTGCCTACGAATCTCCCGTAATCGTAGTCTGGGAAGAGGAGGAAGAGCTTCCCAGCATATACGCGGAGCAGTTTCTCCAACGAGTTTGGGCCTTCAAGCAACAGTGTCAATGGATTAGTGACTAGGATAACTAGATCGTACCTCATAGGATCTATGCCTAGATACGTTGCCTGTTCGGCATACGCAGACAATGGTGATCGGCATCCTTCGCCCGGCTTTATCAGCGAAGACATATAATATATAGTTCCAAAAACATCTTTTTCAACCCCTATCCTTAGCTTAGGAGATGTGTCACAACAAACGGCCATATCGATATGAGAACCTGTCCTGGCCAGGTATTCTAGTATTCCACGTGCAAGCCTAAGCTGTGCATGAGCAAGAGTATTGGGTGGTTCTCCAACATACCATAAATAGTCTCTTGTATCGACCATTATGAGTGTCCTTGCTCTTGACTCGCCATAGTCCAGCCTTACTACTAGTTTTCTCGTCTTCGCATATTCTTTCCACAGGATCTTTCTAGGATCATCGCCTGGCTGATAATCCCTATAACCGGCTAGATCATATAGTCCTGATGCTGATTTCCCAGCAACATAAGCCCCAATGATCTTCTGTAGACTCTTAATAGAAGCCTTTGTCCAAGCCGTTCTCGGTAGTGCCACGATGTATGCTTTGGCTGTTTTGGAGTATTGTTCGAAGAAGTAGCCCAGTGGATCGGTTATCGACATATAGAGCTTTTCGAAGCTATGGGTTCCCGGGGCTTCAACTCTGAACAGGTATTCTGCTACTGCTTCACATCTCGGAGGTAATGCTATCGTGAATATTGGTTTCTTCCTAGTTCCTATGAATTCTGGGAGCATATCTAGCAATATTAGTCTCGGTATAGACTTGTCTCCCTTGTTCTTGATCCGGAGAATCATCTTTACCTCATCGAGCTCGCTACATACTTTTTTATCGGTGCTTCGCTCGACAACGATGTTCTGTATATATTTTCTTGTTTGTAAAAACACGTGATACTCGTAGTAGAAGACAAGTATGAGAGCGAGGGCAATGGATAATCCGACAAGAGATCGGGAATATAAGCTGTATAGGAGAAGCAGTATAGCGGCAACTATGTGTGTGTAGCCGCTTAGAGTCATCTTCAAGGGATCTCTACCTTTTCGAGGATGAAATCGATGATCTTGTCAGGCGTCAACCCTGTTATGACGGCTTCACTAGTCAACATTATCCTATGCCTCAGCGCTGCATGAGCAACATATTTAACATCATCGGGTGTTATATAATCTCTTCCCCTCAAAAGAGCTATTCCTCTAGCTAGTAGTAGGAGCGCTATCGCTCCGCGAGGCGATGCACCCAATTTAACCATCCTATGACTACGGGTTGCCTCCACGATCAACGCTATGTATTTTAACACGTTTTTATCAGCCCTGATCTTCTTAGCTGTATCGATAATATCTAAGATCTCTTTCGGCGCAAGCACGGGCTCTACGTCTTCCTCTCGGACTATTTCGTAGTAGCGCATAAGGATCTCGACGGTCTCGTCTACACTAGGATAGCCTATTATGATCTTAGACAAGAACCTGTCGACCTGAGCTTCACTAAGAGGAAATGTTCCCTCGATCTCGATCGGGTTCATCGTCGCAATAACTAGGAATGGGCTCGGCAACCTATAGGTTTTACCCTCTATTGTCACCTGTCTCTCCTGCATTGCTTCTAGCAGGGCTGCCTGGGTTTTTGGAGGCATACGGTTTATTTCGTCAACAAATAAGATATTAGTGAATACGGGCCCCTTCTTAAAGACAAAGCCTTGTCTAGAAGGATCGAAGATCTGTACCCCAATGATGTCTGATGGGAGCATATCCGGTGTTCCCTGCACGCGTTTGAAGTCCATGCCCAGAGACCTAGCAATTGTTTTTGCCATCAGCGTCTTCGCTACGCCAGGTACTCCCTCAAGAAGGACGTGGCCTTCAGAAAACATTGTCGCCAAGACGAGTTCTAGCTCCTTCTTTTTACCGATCACTTTTTTCGAGACATTATCTATGACAAGTGATAAGAGCCTACTGTAATTTCTCACCTTTCCTTCGAGGTCTTGACTCCCCAATCTTTTAGTCCCCTCTGAACCTCTCTATTGACAAGTAATGGTTTGTGTCTTACAGGTTTCTTCAGCCTGGGATAGGGTGCCCGGGGCAAGCTGAACAGGCACATTGATACGAGTGCGGTGATAATTATCCATAGAATCATGAGAGCGACTATTTCCGATAGACCCTTGTGTCCAAAAAATATCCTGGGAAGATTTGAGATCGTATCCAGAATGGCGTTTATCAACATAACTCCTTTTAATGAATACATCATCCTATATGCTCTATTACCCTCATAGACTAAGATATCCTTATATCCCACAAGTTGCTTCACAAAGTATGTGTTCGGGGCACCATAGCGTGTATCTAGCACTATATAGTTTATTACAAGGCTGGAATCTCCGATCACTATTGCTTCTCCTCTACCGATAATCTTCTCGATAGCCACAACGTTGTTCCCAGCCCAACAAATAGGTATGGTGCCCCTGGTGTTCGGGAGGAGCTGGTATACATCGAATAGCACTGGCACCGTTCGACCATCTATCCTGCATGTGCCTCTAACAATATCCGCTACAAAGACCGTTTTGTTTATGCCGAGCAGTTTCAATAAAGACTTAGTATTGTTGGTTTCATCCATAATTATTACTTCTCCACCATTCATAACCCAGCCAAGCACTTTATAAGCATCATCTTCGCTGATAGGCTTATCAGGACTTATTATGAATAATACGTAGATCCATGGTATGTATTGACGGAGATCATTTAAGTCCGTGATGACGATCGGGCTATGCCTAAACATTAATTTTGTGAAGAAATATGACACTCCTCCAGGACCATTGTTATATATAGATGGTGAATCCCCAATTACCGTGCGGGCTATCATCAGGTTCGAATAAATAATTAGAAGAACCAGAACAACAGCTATACTTATACCGATAGCCTTTGAGCCTATCAGTCCTTAACACCACCTATAGTCTTATCGATCATTCTAATCACATTGTCGACATCCATTCTGTCTTTCGACCCATAAACCACGTCCTCGTACACCTCTGCGAACATATAGATCCTTTTATCCCTGCTCATCATCGCCATTTCTCTCGGCGTACACGTGGTACAACCGATCATACTCCTTAGCCGCAAATAATATCTTCTTAAAACCCTCTTTATCCCAGTATACTCGTAGATTGCCGTGATGATTGGTTCGGCTCTTCTCTCTCCCAGGCTAACCATTACACGTGTCGGTATAGGGACTCCGCTACTATAGTAATGGGCCAACACTAGGATTGCAAATGCTACTGTAGCGAAAAGCAAATAGTATATGAGTAATGAAGGGTGCGAAGACACGCCTAGGGTTTGGCGGGGCGGGAGAACTGAGGATATATTAGCAGTAATATTGCCTCTGCTGAGCGTGAAATTAGTGATGGATGGGTGCACGGTCTCATTTTCAGGGATAGGGATGTACCTAACAGGATACGGCAATACCCCGGGCACCCAGATACAGTTTTAGGTATTTCTTCCTAAAATTCTTTGATATCAAGGGTGTCTGAAATGTTCAGGCATTGCTTTCAAGAAGCTCTACGGCATATCAATCCTTGTTTCTCTTTTCTTGAAGGCAGAAGAGCGCTGTCTTGGAAATAGTCAAGCCCCAGTCGAAGTGCTTCTTCAGCCTTTGCCAGCTCTCCCCCAATATAGAGGGCGTGATCGAGTCTTGATAAGAGTCCTTCACGGATAATGGTGTCCCTGATCTCTCTTGCCGTCTTCCCCCTGATCAATATCCGGCCTTTCCTTCCAATATAAAGTACCTCTATGAGTTCTTCTCGATGATTAACTCTTATTTTGAATATCCCCATGGGATCCATTGTGATTCTCTGGCTAGAAGTTGCCTCGATAATCCTGCGGGGCTTCTCGAAGACTATCCTGTGAAGCATCTTGGGTTTTACTATAAGCATATCAACACCGAGGTCTCGTGGGCATTGCTTTAGATGTGTTGATAGGAGAAACAGGGTGTTCAGAGCCCTGATCTCCTGGAGGCTCCAGTAAAGCTTTTCCTCCAGCTCCCAGATAAACAGTAGTCCCGCGCCCACCTTGGCAAGTAATGGGAGGAGCAAACCATAGATGCCGTGGCTGTCAGCATCGATCCCCCATGCAATGTTGGTGGGCCAAGCCGATTTAGCAACACCATTGGCTTCTTCCAGGTACTTTAG
>JALSQP010000125.1 GCA_026985375.1 Desulfurococcales archaeon
GCGTAGCATCAGTAGAGCCGCATGCGGGCGGCTATATGATAGACTGTATAATAATACATGGTGGGAAAGCCTATAGGATCCACGCAAAGGCTTCTCACCAGCTAAACGAATACATGGACAACCCATCAATTCTCTTGGACGAGATAAAGGGAGCTAAACCCGTAACAATAAGCAAAGAAGATGCAGAATCACTTATAAGATCCAAGATGGAGTCTCTCGCCTAAATACCTTATTAATTATCTACTCATAAGCAAGGGGACAAGATAGAGCACCAATATAATGACCAATGCTAAAACCAGTAATACAAGAGCGGTGTTTTTATTCTTAGCAAAAACAATCGGTATAGGCCCAACAATTATTACACCACCATAATCAGTGTTGGTTCTCCCCCCACCACTCCTAAGAGTTAGGAAGCCGAAAACAATCAGGGCTAAACCTATAATCACAAGGGTTAAGCCGAGATAATAGGAGTCACCAACCATACCAGCTCACCATATAGGCGGTGGTCAGGCCCGCGCGAGCTCCACATCGCCTGGCGGCTTAGGCCTTGCTAAGCATCTTCATCCCAGAAATAAGTATTGTAGCACACCCGTTAAAACCATATCATGTACCATCAAGATTAGGGGATAAACCAATATGCCGACACGCATTGATCTCGGCGAAGCACCGGAGGGGTTGCTTGAGCTGGAAAACAACGAGATACTGGAGGAGTTCCTGTTAGCACTTGAGGCGGCCGGTGCTAGCCCTGAGACAATAAAGGCTTATAGAGCAGCAATAACTGATTTTCTAGAATATCTTGGAGATAAGCCATTGAAACAGGTAACCATAAGAGATGTGATCAGGTGGAGGAACCAGAAGCTCAGAAAAGGCTTCAAGAAACCTAGACAAAAAGAAAAAAAAGGCTGGCAGGTAACCCTCCACTACTATACATTGTTCCTTAAGAGGTTCCTTGAATGGCTAGGATTAAAAATAAGGATACCGAGTGTCAGGAAGCCACCCAGAAAAATAGAGGCGCTGAGTGATGAGGAGATAGAGAGAATGTATAATGCTGTACGTGACCCTCTGGACAGACTAGTACTAGATCTGCTTCTGGACACAGGGCTGAGAAGCAAGGAGCTACTAGGGCTAAAGGTTAAAGACATAGATCTAAACAACCTGGTAATAACGGTTAAAGAAACCAAGTACGGCCGCGAAAGAAAAGTAGTCATAACCCCCAAGACGGCTGAGGTCATCCGTTCTTGGATAAAGCTCAACGGGCTGCGGCCGGAAGACAAACTAGTAGGTCTAACGTATGTAGGCTTATATAAGAGGATAAGAAAGCTCGGTGAAAGAGCAGGTATACCTAGGGAAAAGGCACGCCCACATGTACTAAGACATACATTTGCCACACGAGCACTAAGAAAAGGACTTAGCCTACCATCGCTGCAGAGGCTTCTCGGTCACACAGACATAAAGACAACACAGGTATACATGCATTTAACAATAGAAGACATACGCAAAGAATATCTGAGCATTCTAGCAAGCAACAAGTGTCCTATATGTGGGAGAGAAGTACCAGTCGGGGCGAAATTCTGCCCCTACTGCGGTACAAAGATAAATGGTGATAACGAAGCATCAGCCACCACTTAGCTCGTCCATGACTCTACCAAGCAGAACCTTCAATACCTCCTTTCCTCTACGATAATGCTTCAAATAATGGGCCACTAGCTCTTCACCATCAGATACTGGGTAATAATCATCATAACTACTAAGGAGATCCTCCAGTCTATCATCGAAAACAATGAATATGGCATCCTCCACTGGTATACGCCATTTCTCGCCTGAATGCCTTACAATTAAAAGCTCCTGCAGATACTGGTCTTCATTATCTATATCTTTCATTTCAACCCTATAGTACGGAGACAAGTAGTGTACAAGAGCCAATGCAGCCATTTTCCCATTCTTTATTATCGCGAATCTAGAGACTTCGCTATGATCAAGCAGTACAGCATGTGTTCCCTCCTCAAACGTGTATCCGTGTCTCTCGAGGTAGCCTAACAATCGATCTAGATCCTTTATCTCTTTACTAATGATCTTCATGCTCACAACCAATACATATAAACATTATGAGAACTCCTATAAAAGAATCGGTCGGAAAAATGGACGCTATAATCATCGGTGACGAGAAAATATATAGAGAAACGATCCCCGGAACAGAAATGGAAGAATACCTCACCAATAAGATTAGAAGAGTCCTTGAGAAATACACACATGAAGTCATAACTATCAAAACACCTGTCCTCTCATGGATCGAGAAAGAATGTTACCTAGAAATAAGTGGCGTAGCTATTAAGTGTCATGCAATGCCATACGTAGGAAAAACAAGTATTAAAGCACCTATTACTTTCGCAAGATTCCTCCGAAAAGCTATAGTGACGGAGAACAAGATCATGGGCAGGATAGTCTTCGTCCCTACACCTAAAGATCTCGACAGCATGAAATACATTGTCCTCAAACTCACACTACTCGGTGCATTCGCAGTAGGTTTCTACGATATGCTTGGCGGAAGATACCGTAGAAAAGTAATTACTGGCGGCTATTACTATAACCCCACTTACGGCTCGCCCCCACCTATACCGGTAATATCGATGAGGCGCGAGGACATCGAAAAAATAAAGAACTATGGAGGAAAAGCCGAGTTAAACATAGATACTATAACAAGATACACGATTGGTAAAACCATAATAGGAGTCAAACAAGGAGCCAACGAGAAAACCATTCATATAACAGCACACCACGACCACTGGTTTACAGGATACCGGGACGACCTAGCAGGCGTTGAGGTAGTACTGAGACTAGCCAGAAAACTACGTCGGGAAAAAACAATGCACAACATACAATACATATTATATACAGCGGAGGAGTCCGGAGCGCCCAACTATGCGGACTGGTACTGGGGATGGGGAAGCAAATACTTGTTAAACATAATGAAAAACACCGGAGAGCTCGAAAACATAGTGGCGAACATAAATATCGACTGCATAGATAAAGGCATTCCTTGCTTCTCCGGAAACCCGGTGCTACAAACATATGCGGAGCTCGCTGACGTCAAGACGTGTGGTTATGATGACCCGGACTTCGATAGTTTTCAATACACGCTAAATGGAATACCAGCTGCAACGCTCGAAGAACTCGACACCATGCTGGAAATATATCATACAGACCACGATACAAGAACAAATGCCAAACCACATGCCATAGATAGATATGTTGAAGCAGTATACAAGATAATTCGTATGCTCGACACAAAGCCTCCGAGCTATGACCCGCTTAGAAAATATATTCTAAGGAAAATCGAGGCATTAAATCTAGGTGTAGAAACCAAGAGATTACTTGGAGTCATAGACGTTTTAGACAATAAAATAGGGGAAGGAAAGGCCATAAAAACAGTAACATCGGCTCTGACAAACATTCTCTATGAACCAGAGATAAGTGGTTTATTTCATGCTGACATAATTCCCGAAACAAGGCTATTAGAATACGTTTCCACAGAACTCCTCTATCCAGCCAGGATAAGACTCTACGCGTTGGACGGGGTTGTTGCGGATAACATTATCGGTGACAAAGAAAGCTTCAAACGTTTTATCCTCGAGCTAGTGGAAGAAAGAATAAATCTTTATCTAGAAAAACTTGAATCCAAACTATGTATTAGCGTGTGAAAAATGACCATGCACCGCTCAGGTGAACATTGTGTCCACTGAAAAATTCCGCCTCGACAAATATGCTGATTTTCCTAAATGGTACCACACAATACTCAAAGAAGCAAAGATAGTGGACATAAGGTATCCTGTCAAAGGAATGAATGTATGGATGCCTTATGGCCTTAAAGCCCTGAGACTGATACAGCGTAAAATGATAGAACTACTCGAATCAACAGGACACGAGGAAGCATATTTCCCGACAATGATTCCTGAATCAGTATTCGCTAAAGAACGAGAATTCCTCGAAGGATTCGGCGGGGAAACGTTTGTCGTCGAAGGCACAATGACGAGGAAGTTCGGAGAAAAACTATACGTTAGGCCCACGAGCGAAACAGTGATGTACTATATGTGGAACCTCTGGATAAAAGGCCGGAAAGACCTACCGCTCAAAATGTATCAGGTAGTCAACGTGTTCAGATACGAGACCAAAATGACACACCCTATACTAAGGGTTAGAGAAATAATGGGTTTCATTGAGGCTCATACCGCACATGCCACGGCCGAAGAGGCAGAACAACAATTCAGAGAGGCCGTGAAGATATATAAGGAGTTCTTCAACGATCTCCTTATACCATACTTCATAGTCAAGACCCCTGAATGGGACACATTCGCCGGCGCTGAATACAATTATGACTTCATAACAGTTCTCCCAGACGGGAAAGGATTGGAGCTTGGAAGCGTTATCAATTTAGGTCAGAGATTCGCAAAGGCATTCGACATAAAATTCATGGATTCTGACGGCACATTCAAGTACGTATATCAGACATGTTACGGTATAAGCGAGAGAAGCCTAGGAGCAGTGATAAGCATACATGGGGACGAAAGAGGTCTGTTCTTCCCTCCGAAATATGCACCTATACAGGTAGTCATAATCCCTATCATGAAGAAAGAAGAGAAGGAAATACTAGCCTACGCTGGAAAAGTAGCCGAGTATCTCACACAAAATGGTATAAGAGTAAAGATGGATGATGATGAAGAACACACGCCGGGATGGAAATACTATTTCTGGGAAATGAAGGGTGTACCAACAAGGCTAGAAATAGGCAGACGAGAAGTAGCAGGTAAGACTGTCACAATCGCCCGTAGAGATAAACGGCAGAAAATCCAGGTCAAACTAGACGAGCTACTAGATAAGCTCAGAGAAGCATGGACTAGCATAGAGGAGGAAATGTACAGAAGAGCATTGCAACATCTCGAAAAAATGGTGCACTTCCTAACAGATGATAATCTAGATGAGATCGCTGAGAAGAAGGGGCTCATCATAGCACCATGGGATGGTACAAAAGAAACAGCCGAGGAGCTCGAGGAAATAACCGGTAAGGGGCTCCTCGGAGAAATAATAGAGTCACCGTTCAAACTGCCTGAACTGAAGAAGAACAAGATATGCCCTGAGCCCAAAATGTATGCACTACTAGGAAACACATACTAGCAAAAACAGCTTCTTTGCATTTAACCATATTTTATAATTTTACATCAATTTATTTCTAAGGATAAGATTTAAGAACAGGCAAAACACATTTCGTTTAAACCGAGTGATAGCCATGAGTGATTACATAAACCAGTTAAAAACTCAATTAATGGCGAAGTTGCCAGATTACAAGATAATGGTAAAAAGTCCCAATGTTTTTGCCCTAGTAAAGGACAATAAGATCTACGCCATAATTAAAGACCAGGGAGACTACGTAATAGTAACCATTGCTGGCAAAGACTATAAGTACGACAAATGGTACACAAAACCTGGGCATCTAACAACAGTTCTCGTCAACTATCTAAAGGGTAAGTAAGTATAGATGGAAAGTAAAGAAGACAGTGCATAATTTTGTTTTTTATATGGGCTAGTTAGCAGTATCCAAAGCGCGTTATCCTAAGAACTGAGTTATAGGGTCCCAGTATTTCTTTCACCCCATCTATACATATTCTTCGAGAGAAAAACGGAGCATCCACTACAAGGGTCTCGGCTTCTCCTCCTTCGAATGCAGGATTAAACCCGTATTTTTCAGCTAATTCAATGACTTTATTAACTGTCTCGTGGTCCTCAATAATCCTTCCTAAGAGGCTATGAGGTAATCCGTAAGATGATATGCTTATTATCATGTATTTTATTCCAGCATCGATGAGTTCATGCATGTATTTCTTCTGATCAATTCTCCATAAGGGCGTATATGATTTTAAACCCAATTCCTCGGCGATCATTGAGAATCGCATACGCTGATAATCGCTGAGTAAAGCCCCTGAGGCGACACCGCCAATACCATAATAATCTATTGCTCGCGTCAACGCCCTCCTCAAAGCATCTAGTTCTTGCTCAGGCTTCGAGACATGCTCGACGATCAATGGTATTCCGGCAGACTCAGCTTGTAGGTGTAGAATGTCCTCTATGGGCCTGTGATAAAGCATAGAGTCCTCATATTCAGGAACTATTGATATAAGGCACTTTACACTGAACCCCTGCAATATCATCCAGTAAAGAGTGAAACTGCTGTCTTTTCCACCAGTGAAGAGCACACCGACATCAATGCTCATGGCTTTTATCTACCCTTCCAACCTATAAACCAGGTAGAACTAGAATTAAAGAATAGTGATGTATTTATGCCTAATAGTATCAGGGCTAGGATAATCATTGATAGCAGGCAGGGCAGGAGAAGTGATCTACATAGTGTTCATGGGCTCTCCCTCTTTATTGAAGCCTATGATAGATACATATTATTCGACTTAGGGCCTGCAGACAAGTATCTGATCGAGAACTCTGAGAGGCTGGGCATACCACTCGATCTCCTTGATACCGCCGTAATATCTCATAGCCACAGCAGTCATGCAGGCGCACTGGGTGGTCTTGGCTGGGTGTCTCCTTACTTGGACACGTATATACCGTATGATACAATGCAGCACCTAGGCATTGTTGCGAAGAAGAATGGGCTGAGACCAATAGAGGTTCTCGACTGGAAAGAGCTATGGCCATACATATACGTCACACCACCAATATATGGTCCTCCATGGGAGCATTTCCTCATAATAAGAACCAATAAAGGGCTCCTCGTGTTCTCAGGATGCACTCATCCAGGGATAGATAAGGTCGTCTCGGTACTAAAGGAGAAATTTACAGAGCAAACCAAACTCTATGGATGGATAGGCGGATTTCATCTAAGCAACGCACCCCGTAGCGTGGTCGCCGAAACAGTTGATAAACTTGAGGCGCTTGGATTAGAACTAGTCGTGCCCCTTCATTGCTCGGGCAGAGTAATGAGTGAGTTATTATCTTCCACTAGTATAAGAGTTGTAGAGGCTGGGGTTGGAGACACAATAGATATACCGATATAGCATGGTGTGTAACCATGGAATACCTAGAAGAAAGGAAAGCAATTGTAGATGTTATGAGAACACTTGTCATGCTCGGTCTTACTAATCCCAAGGGCGGGAATGCAAGTATTCGAGTAGATAATACTGTGTTATTAACGCCCTCGGCTATTCCTAAGCATAAATTGAAACCAGAGGATATTGTTGTATATGATATGCTTACCGGGAAATATATTGGAAAACATCGAGCATCTATTGAATGTAACGCTCACATAATGATGTATAGAAGTATTGGCGAGGCAAGAGCCGTACTCCATGCCCATACACCGATCTCATTAGCACTGGTCGATGTAGGCATTGATCTTAATCAGGAGAAAACAGTGGAAACCGAATATAGTATAGGCCGAATATGTGTTACGGGGGAAGCACCACCTGGATCACTAGAGCTCGCCATAAAAGTGGCTGAAGCAGCAAAGACCTGCAGAACTATCATAGTGCCTAGGCATGGCGTATTTGTGTGGGGTAGTAACATATATGATGCTCTCGACACGATCATATCGCTAGAATCTATGGCAAAATACTATGTTGTTAAAAAGCTTGCTACGAAAATCCTCTTGGACTAGCTCTTCTTTTTCCTATATTTCGGATGATACTTCTTGATATGCTCTTCCTTCACATGTTTCAGCTCTTCCTCGGGTAGTATTGCGAGCAATTCCCAACCCAGATCAAGTGTCTCCTCGATTGTGCGGCGCTCGTATTCTCCCTGGCCGATGAATTCTTTCTCGAACCTATCAGCGAACACCAGATACTTCTTGTCACGTGGTGATAGTGCTTCGGTACCAACAACTACTGCTAGTTCTCTCAGCTTAACGCCTTCGGCATAGGCGCTGTATAGCTGCATGAATACTCCTCTATGGTCTTCCCTGGTTTTTCCCTCACCTATACCGTCCTTCATGAGACGTGAAAGGCTCATTAATATATCAAAAGGCGGGTAAATACCCTTTAGCCATAACT
>JALSQP010000126.1 GCA_026985375.1 Desulfurococcales archaeon
ACTAATCCTAATACCATATGCTTGTGCCAATTGATAAGGAGTTATAACCTTAAACGAGCCACGCTTCAGGTCTCGCTCGAATCTTTTTATTATATCGCCTGTTACCTCGATCTGCGTCTCGAGGGGTAACACTCTTTTTGTCTCCGTTGATTCTTCTTTATATCCTCTCTTTCCCTTAGCCATGCCGGTCACCTGGACTAGGGTTTTTGTGGTTATCGATATTTAAATTTGTGTGTCTTTTCCCGGTTAATACGTGAATAAAGGTACAAGTAACGATGCTATAAGGCCTGAGAGATATATTCCGTCGAATGTACCAGCGCCTCCAATACTCAACATGGTTGCGCCGTAGTGCTCGATAAACTTGTTTAATTCTTTGCCTAACCTGAGTATGTCTGCTCCAATAAGACTTCCCAGCACGCCACCTACATATGCAACCGGCACAGCCATGTATGGCTTGTGAATTAATAAAGCTGTCATAATTACACTCGTTAAAGGGGGTAAAAACGCTGGAACAGCTATGCCTACGCCAGGTATTGCACGAGACGATACATAGGATATCATGGCCGTTACACAGATCACTATTAGAGAATAGATGGAAATCAGGGGTGAAACCATAGCCATTTTTAGCAGTAGCAATATACTCAGCCCTATAGGAATAATTGCACCGCCAATATTGATTGCAAGAACGATCTCTTGTTTCACAACACGTGGAGTAATGACTGGAAAGGGTATACCAAAGAAGTACACATACCTTTGCTCTAATAATAGTAATTGTTTCCCTGTACCGATCCTCTTAATCACTACATTAAAAGGGCTCAGAACAAGGCTTAAAAGAAAAATCAATGGCCCCAATATGAAAGCTGCAGGTCTAGATATTCCTAGAAGAGATGATAAATACCAGAAAATATATGGTGCCGAGACAAATAGGGGAAATAATAAAAACAGGTAAAGCATTATCATCAAAGGATGCGAAGGAAACGATACTATTATTCTCTTTCTATGTTTCTCGTCCCCCAGGGAACTAGACGGTCTGGGCGCGAAACCCTCCTCATCCCTCCACGGGTCTAGGGGAGTCATAATCTTCATCCCGATAACATCTATGATCTTTGTTCAGACATATACGCTATATGTGTTTCTACAGATTAATAATAATATGACATAATGCCTCTAATGATTCGGAGGTTAGTGGAACTGTCGTTTAAAAGATATGATAAAGATACGTTGTTACATCATGTGGGTAATGTACTAATAGTTTTATCGATAGCGAATATTGCACCCACGGTATTTGCTCTACTATTTGAAGAGACGCTCACCTTTAAGCTTCTAATGGTCTTCGAAACAATAATCATTTATGTCATCGGATACATGTTATCAAGACGTTATCAGCCTGGCTCAGTAGGTCTAGTTGAGGCAATGATCATAATGGTTTTTGCCTTCCTACTACCACCTTATATGTTATTATTTCCTCTTCTTACTAAGGGTATAGATTTAACTGACGCATTATTTGAAGGAGTGTCATCCATTACTACTACAGGACTCTCGTGCTTGCCCCCCTCAGCTATGGATCCGACTGTGAATTTTCTACGATCATATTATCAATGGATAGGTGGACTCGGGATAGCATTTTTCACTTTAACTGTTCTGGTTCCTCCGGGATCAGCAGCTTACAATATTTATCTAGCCCATCTCGGTAAGATC
>JALSQP010000127.1 GCA_026985375.1 Desulfurococcales archaeon
TGTTGATGGTGTGGAGATCAATACTATTGAGGGGCATATTTTTCTGCCATTCCGATATCCTGTCGAGGACAACAAGCCGGTATTGGCTCCAGGACTAAAGGAGTATCTCCTGTCTAAGCGGGTACCAGATCATATTTTAAAGGAGATATTATCCAATGAGATCATAGAGGATGAAAAGTACTAATAACCATGTACAGTAGAAGGTGACGATCCCTCTGAAGAATCCGTGGAACCAGTCATTTGCACCAATTTTTTTAGCCACAAATATGACTGTGCCTATATACACAATCACTGATAGCATCCATACAATACTAGATAATAGTGGATTACCCCACAAACCAATTCTATATAATATATATGCCATGACCCCGTAAATCAAGCCCATTAGTCCTCTGATCTTAACGATCTCATCATCTATTCTGCTGTAGCTAAACAAGGTTGCAGCACCAGGGATTTCTAGGAGAATACAACTAGATAAAACATATTTATATTTAATAATAGTGTCGCATCCCCTATAATGGGTGCATGTTATTGATCAAAAAATCAATGGACATAATCGACCTAATAAGCTGGTGTACAAATACGGGGAAAAACCTGAGCGGATGTAGAATTGAGAATATCTACTGGAGCGGTCACTATTGGCTATTTAAGCTCAGATGTCCTAATAGAGGGAAAACACTGCTCAAAATAGAGCCAGGTATAAGAATACACCTATCAATGGTTGAACCGAGAGAGAAAGGAATCGATCGCATCGCTGCCTATTTCAGGAAGTACATACGCGGATGTAGAATAAGGCAAATCGATATGCCTTGGTGGGAACGAATAGTTAGGCTGACAATTGAGTGTCATGATAGAGTACTAATGATTTACAATGAGATCATACCTCGTGGTTTCCTCGTCATAACTGATGAGGACAATAAGATCCTATATGCGAATAGATTTGAAAAACTAAGAGATAGAGAGATCAAGAGGGGACAAATATATCATCCACCACCATTAAGACCTAGCCTAACTGCTATGAGTACCGACAAGCTGCGAGGCTTGCTTCTCCGTGGAAAAGACCTGGTCCGAGGCATCGTGAAAGGATGGGGGTTACCAGGCTATATTGCTGAGGAAATACTGCTTCGTGCAGGACTATACGATTCTAAATCCGCTAAACCCAGCATAATCACAGACAAAGACATCGCTACACTAAGAGATAAGTTGAACGAACTACTTGATGAGGCATACCGAGGAAAAGGCTATCTCATCTATATAGATAATAGACTCGAAGTAATAACTGCGTATAAACCCATTCTATATACTGAGCTGTACGAAGCCGAAATCAAGGAAACGAATACTCTTGATGAAGCTCTTGATCCGTATTTCTCCCAATATGAGAAAAGGTTTGCAGAAAAGCAAGAAGAATCAAGAATATTAAGTGAAATTAGTAGGCTCAAGAAATCATATGAGAAATTATGTAAAACGATTGACGAGTATAAGGCGAAGGCTGAAAAGATGGAAAAGATCTCCGATATACTACAAACAAACTATCAATTGTTTGAAAAATTGCTTGAATGCATAGACCAGGCCAGAAAAGAGAGCGGATGGAAGAAAGTTAGCGAGAAATGCCCTGGGATAGATTCAGTTAATCCTAGTGAAGGCAAGATCCTGGTGAAAGTACGTGGTGAACCTGTAGAGATAGATGTCAGACTTGGTGCTTGGAAAAACATTCTAGAAATGAGGAGGAAAGCAGGAGAGCTACGTGGTAAAGCTAGAAGAGCCAAAGACGAGGCAGAAAAACTTCTGAAAAGAATACAGGAGCTTGAGGAGAAGAAATCAAAAATCGAGACCAGGATCACTAAGGGGTTAAGGCCTAAGCACTGGTACGAAAAATACCATTGGCTCATAACAAGCGAGGGATTCCTCGTCATCGGCGGAAGAGACGCAGGACAGAACGAGACTATCGTGAGAAAATATTTGTCGTCAGAAGATATATTCTTGCATGCAGAGATACATGGCGGCCCTGCCACAGTTATCAAGACCACGGGAAAGAACCCAGGTATCAAAAGTATCGAGGAGGCAGCAATTATAGCTGCATGCTATTCGAGAGGCTGGAAGGAAGGCATGGGAGCCCTCGATGTATTCTGGGTGAAGGGCGACCAAGTATCGAAATCGCCTCCAAGTGGCGAATATATCGCTAAGGGCGCCTTCATGGTTTACGGTAAGAAACGGTTTCTCAGAGTGGAGATGAAACTCGCCCTAGGAATTGAAGAGATCGATGATCCTATCTATGGCGTGTACCAGAGAGTTATTATTGGACCCGAATACTTGGTTAGACAACGAAGCCTAGCATATGTAGTACTTATACCCGGTGAACATCGTGGAAAAGAATTAGCGGATAAGATCATGGCGATGCTTAGAAATAGAGCAAATACTACCTTGTCTATTACCAGCGAGGAAATCATGTACAGAGTCCCGGGGCCATCCCGCATAATAAAGGCGGATAAAGGAGAGACTTATAATAACTGAAAATAAACAATACCCGCTCTACAGTTTTGTTTTCAAACAAAATATGTTGATTTCAATCAGTGGGAACAACAAGGGATGGATAAATACACTTAAAATCACTTTCTACATACTAGAAAATTCTAAGAACATACGTGTTTAGACTAGAAGCTAGTGGTGGTTAACATGGTTGAAAGAAACATTGTTGTTGAGGCATTAAAGTTCGAAAGCGTAACCGATATGAAGGTAGAGCTGGTGGAGCGTAAAGGACTTGGCCATCCTGACTATATTGCTGATTCAGCAAGTGAAGAAGCATCAAGGCTTTTAAGCAAATATTATTTAAAAGAGTTTGGCGTAATTCTCCATCACAATCTCGACAAGACATTGCTGGTTGGAGGACAAGCTAATCCAAAATTTGGAGGAGGCACCGTACTTGAGCCGATCTACATAGTCGTTGCTGGTAGAGCTACAACGGAGGTCAAGACAGAAGACGGTGTAGTGAAGATACCTTATGGTAGAATAATTGTTGAGGCGGTAAGAAACTGGCTCAAGAAAAACATGAGATTCCTCAATCCAGACATTCACGTGATTATTGATTATAAAGTACGCAAAGGAAGCGCCGACCTTGTTTCCGTGTTCGAAGCAGAAACAAGTATTCCTCTTGCAAACGATACGAGCATCGGGGTCGGATATGCCCCCTTATCCCCTCTCGAGAAACTCGTCTATAATACTGAGAGACTCCTAAACTCCCCTGAGTACAAGAAGAAAAACCCGGCTGTAGGCGAAGACATAAAAGTAATGGGATTACGTAGGGAAAAGAGCATAGTCCTAACGATTGCCACGGCCATAATCGATTCACTAGTCAAAGACCTGGATGAATACCTAAGCGTAAAAGAACAAATAGTTAACGATGTACTTGACCTAGCATCCAAAATAGTCCCCGACTATGATGTTAAGGTGTATGTAAATACTGCGGATATGCCTGAGAAAGGTATTGTTTACCTCACAGTCACAGGTACATCGGCTGAGCACGGAGATGATGGTGCAACAGGTAGAGGAAACCGTGCTAATGGCCTGATCCCTCCGATGAGGCCTATAAGCCTCGAGGCAACAGCTGGCAAGAACCCTGTGAACCATGTGGGTAAGATCTACAATATTGTCGCAAGAAGAATAGCTGAGAGAATATATAAGGAGCTTGACTACGCTAGAGATGTTTACGTTGAGCTACTAAGCCAAATAGGTAAACCTATCGATAACCCCCTCATGGCTAGCATAAAGATCATACCGCCAAACAACACCGACGAAATACCAGCCCACATTAAATCTGAGGCCACAGTAATAGCGGATGAGGAGCTCGCCAACATAACAAAGATAACTAATCTAATACTGGAAGGCAAGGAGACACTATACTAACACTTATCGAATTCCCATAGACTCGGCTCTTTTTTCAGTCCCAATCTCTTCATTCTTTCTTTCTTGTACTCCTCGATCATTCTAACAATTTTCATGAATTTATCTTCTTCCTCTCTTCTTCTGATCTCCTCCCACGCATTCTCTAAGTCTCCGATAATTCGTGGTTCGATGAACAATTCATCCTCTAGGAATACATGATCATAGTTATTGAGGTTGAGTACAGGTATTTCATCGACGCTCATAGGTTCTTCAACAAGTAATCCTATTCTCTCATGTTTAAGCAATAGTATGTGTTCAGCCAATAATGTTCCAGGATTACGTACATGAATTACTGGAGGATAATCCTTGTTCCGGACCAATGAGATCAGGCTGGGACTAAATATTTCCGTTGAGAGCACATGCACATAGTTTCCACTAATTATCTTTTTCGCTACCTCAATAAGGTTCCTCTTTTCCTCCTTAGTACGATGTAGTTCTTCAAGAGCTTTTTTCAGTCTCTGCGATAAGTCCTTATTTTCCTGCTCCAACATATAGATGCGACGAGCAAGCTCATCATCATCACTACGGCTGAGCTTCAGTGTTTTGAGCTCGAGCTCGAGCTCTTCAACCCGTCTCTTATATTGTTCAAGCTGATCTAAAAGCCTGCGCTTCTCGGCCTCGAGCACCTTGATTTTCCGAGATAGATCATCTATCCTGTCCATGAGCTCCTTCTCACTAAAGGATGGCGTCCCTTTAGGCTTTTTCCTCGGGGTTTCTACTTCTTCTTTGACCATTGCAACGGCTTTCTCTATCTCGCGCTCAATCGCTTCTGCTATGCTAGCACCCATTGCAACCATTATCTTGACCCTATCAATGTTGATTGGAAATGTCATTTCAGAGGCTTTGGCCTCGGCTTGTATCATCTTATCTCTTATGGTCAGGTATGCTTTGTATGCTGCCGCTAATGCGTCGCGCTCATGAGCGTCATCTATCTCGATCCATGGATATCTGGCCTTGATGTCTCGTACGATCTCCTGTTTTTCCTCAGTGGAAAGATCTCTATCAGGGACGTAAAGTTGTACATTGAGGGTTGCGGCAAGCTTCTTGACATTCGCTGGCGGCCTAGAGACATCTGTAGCCACCATTACCACTCTTCCAAGCCCTAAGACCATTCCAAGTATATCTGCTCTATCAAGGTTCTTAGAGCTGAATGTTAGGAGAGGAGTACCATCAAGATCTATAACGGCTACACCAGTATAAATACCAGGGTCTAATCCTATAATTATTCCGCGGCTCTTGCCGGACTTCTTATGTGGTGTTTCAAGAACAATTTTTTCTCGATATATCGGTTTAATGATAACGCGGACACTTTTGTTCTTAATGGGTTTTATTAATCCATAGAGTTTCTCGCGCGGCGCATATACGACGAAGACACTTCTTTCGAGGCCTCCCATGCTTTTCTTAAAGGTTACATCATAGTCTAGTTTGTTCTTATCAAGTATCCGCTTAATCTCCTTAGTTGTTGCTAGGATAGAGGCTCTTATACTTCTCATGAACCGATTATAGCTCATACCTCCATGGCTTACACTTCTACCCTTCGTGACTATGATCTTTGTCTTCTCTTCTAGGAGGCGAAGAGTTGCCCCTCCACCTTTCCATGCGATCATTGCTACCAAATAAGCTGTTTTAAGAGGAGATAGTTTGCCATGGATCTCTATTCCAAGATTTCGGGCGACAGTCTTGATATTAACTGCTTCGGGACCCCACCCTGTTACTTGGACAATTCTAGTGTTAGGCGGAAAGAGTGTGAGTAGCTTGGAGAGACCACTAACTGTCTCTTTCAGCTCGAAGACATTATCTATTGCCAGTATATCTGGTTTATATTCCCAGAGTAGTCTTATCATGCGTGAAAAACTAACGTCTTCGTAGCTGTCTATGACCTCACCATTTCTGAGAAATACCATTGCATAATGAGGTTGCTTATTAGATGATGAGGGGCTATAGCCGGGAAGAATGTCTACCCCCGCTATGACTATGTTTCTCTGGTCATTCGATTTGCTCATCTTCTCCCCGCACATATCTAAGGGCTTTAACAGTGTCTATCTCTACCCTGTATTGCTTACGGAAGAATCTGATTATATATTCTATATCTCTCCTCAATAGTTCTTCCGATTGAGTGTGCTCCTTGTAAACATACTGGGGCCAGTCTATTATGTAAGGCTTATTGTTCATAAGATCGACTAGTACATTGTATTCGCTTAGATCACCATGTACAATCCCGACTTTTATATACGCGATACGTAGGGTATCAAGGATTTTCACCAGTACGGCATGAGGATCCTGTATTTCAGGCTTACGATACAGTTCAATGCCTTCAATAAATTCAGTGACAACTGCATGCCTGTTATATGCAATCGGTGATGGAACATTGCCGCCCTCTATGTAGATCTCCTTTGTTGCCTTGTATTCTCTCTCAGCGGCAATCTTGGCTTGCTTATACCAGTCTAATCTAGGATTATCGGCCCACTCCCTTACTCGACGAGTCATATGGAAGCTTGTCCTACCGATCCTCATGAATTTCACAGCGATTCGCTTACCACCAGGTGCCAAGGCACAGAATATCTCGCTCTCCTTGCCCACAGCTAATTTATCGCCTATAGCCTCGACCACATTCATACGGACAAGCGTGTTTAATGCAAGCATGTCGAGGCCCAAATATGTTAATCGAAACGATTTATATCCAGCAATTGTTTTGCGTTTAACGAGTTTTAATCTGTGAAGTTTTGAGAGAATTAGGACAATGTGCGTCTCGGGTAATTTTGAGTATTTTTCGATAAGTTCTAATGGCACATACTCATATCTCTTCATCCCTTTCTCTATACTATTTAGTACCTTAATGTCTCGTAGTGTTAGTTGCTTATATATTAGCCCGATCTTTACCATTAAATCACCATGAAAGTATAATCTTCTTTCTAGATACTTTATGATTAACTCTGTATTACTGGAGTGTAGAAACACTTATATACTCTTAATATATCCCGCTAATATCCTATCCCCCATTTAAAAACCCGGCTATAGGCGATTTAAATATCGAAAAGCAATTATTAGCGGTGTTGCTAATGATAGATGTGATCGGCATAATAATGATTACAATATATATGACGATACTTGCGATACCACTTCTGTTTAACCATACGAAGATAAAAGCAGGCTCAAGAAGACATGTTATAGAAAACAAGACCAATTCCGGAAACGGGTCTAAAAGTATCCAGCCACGCTCTAACGGAATAATTGTCGTCATGGGAGAGATAGATGACAAGAAGTTCAATGAAATAATG
>JALSQP010000128.1 GCA_026985375.1 Desulfurococcales archaeon
CTCATAAAAATACTAATAACGGGCCAAGAACCGAGCCCAGAAACCATATCGTCACTATACACCTGCACGCTTTGCGCAGCATGCATAGAAAAATGCCCCGCCAAAATAAACATACCACGTTTAGTAGTATATGCTAGAAGCATAATCGCTGGCCAAAACTAATATAGCCAAATCTCGATCGAGACCATTACGAGCAGTACGATTATTGAAGCCAGGCTTGCTTATGTAAAAATATGGTGGCAGGCCCGCCGGGATTTGAACCCTGGATCCCGGGCGAGCCCGGGATATAAAAACCAAGTTTCCAATGTAAAACATAAACTGGAAACACTCCTCGCAAGTGATAATCACGTGAGGAGTCATTGATGATAGTGTGGAAATATTGATTGGCTCAGTAGTTGAGGGGCCCCTTTAAGCCAGGGTACACGCTTAAAATCCTCATCAAAAGTCAGAATAGTATCTATTCCATAATATCTGCGGGTCAACGCTATTTGAGCGTCATTAGGCAATGCCTATATGTTGTAATTACCTGGATATATTCTTTGAAGTCATAATAGTCTTCGAGAACCTTTATCTGCAAATTATTCACAAACTCTAAGACTAGTTCTACGACTTCACGGGGATAGCCTTGTCTCCCTATAACCTCTCTAAGGCTGTACCTGCCCTTCACTACACCTTTCTGCCTATAGTACTCGAAGGTTGCAACGTAGAAGGCTTCGTTCAAAGCTATTCCTGAGGTCACAAATGTCCTATCCTGAAACGATGCTAGCACGTCCTCCGCAGCTTGGTACTGAATGCTTAGTATAATGCTGGTGTCTAGGTAAACCAGCCCATTCATTGGACATGTGCCTCCTCCTCTAGTCGGAGAAGCTCCTCCAAGCGAGCCTTCCCAAGAGCTCCCTTATACTTGCGGAGGACAGAGCGGACGTCTCTCTTAATACTTATAACTACCTCTTCACCCTCCTCGAGATCTACCTTATCGAGCAACCTCAAGATACCCTTCTCATAGCGGGCACGAATAACTCTCAACACAAATCAGCACTCCAAAGGACTATATACCTTGAGATACCAATAACCCTTTCCACTAGAATTCTAAGCTTTTAATCATTGTGAAACCGGGAAATATCAAATTATGGCGGATCGGCCGGGATTTCTAGCCCATGACCCCTCCGGCCCCGGAGGTTTGAGACTTATAAACCATGTTTCCAGAAGGAACCATCAGATGGAAACATGTGTGATTATCTACTAGGATATCGATGTGGATAATCTGGAAACATTTGGTTGACTAAAAACATATTGAGATGGATGCATGTTAGGATAAGTGGGGTGCACTAGTGTTGTCTAGGGTGGTTAAAGCCAGGTACGAAAAGGGTGTTCTAAAGCTCCTTGAGCCCGTGGAGCTCAGGGAGGGCGAGGAGGTAATAATAAGGCTAGAGACCTACGAGGATAGGATTAGGCGGCTCCGGAAGTACCGTGGAATACTCGGTAAAGCCGGCAGGGAGGAGATAGAGGAGCTACTACTCGAGGCTGAGTTTGAGAGACTATAAAGTACACTCTGAGGCGCACGGTAATGAGGCTTGTTGACACTAACGTCTTTATTCAATATCTTCTTGATGGAGACCGGGCAAGCGAGGCTGAAAAGCTATTAGCCTCCTATCCCGACCTAACAGTTACAACAGGCATTATAGACGAAGTAGAGTTCGTAATAATAAGGCGGTTGGCAAAGAGCAAACTCGGAATTAGGTCTCTAAGAAAATTAAAAGAGTATATTAGGTCGAGAGACCTCGATTTCGCGCTTGATGTCCTAGAAAAGTACACCAACATGCTACAAGAATTCGAAATAACAATATTAAGAGATTATGCAGAGCCGCGAGAACTATTAGAAACCATGAAAAAATATAGGCTTACACCGAGCGACGCCATCATAGCACTGACCTGCAGACACTATGGCATAGATACCATCCTTACGTTTGACGAGGACTTTCGGCGTATACCGTGGCTCAAAGTGATTCCCTAGCCAATCAAGGATTATCAGATATGATTATCTTTAGTGAGGGGGGCAGGCATAGTCTCCCGTCCGAACACGGAGCTGTAACTTTCCTCAAGTCCTCAAGAATAGTGAAGTATATATAAAGTATTTGTGTGGCGGGCCCGCCGGGATTTGAACCCGGGACCTCCGGCTCCAAAGGCCCGGGAAATATAAACCAAGTTTCCAGTGGAAACCATCAACTGGAAACACTCTTCACAAATGCTTATCGCTATGGATATCACTGCTGATAACCTGGAAACATCTAGGCTGGGAGTAAAGGGCTAATTGCCCCGATGCACCTAATGTATAAGTGGGGGCTAGAATTGTCCAGGGTTATAAGAGTAAGATACGAGAAGGGCGTGCTGAAGCCGCTGAGCAGCGTCAACCTTGAGGAGGGCAAAGAGTACAAGGTAATAGTGGAAGAGGACATAGACGAACTAATCAAAAAGTACAGGGGTATCCTCGGGAAATCATCTGTTGAGGAGTTCCGGGAGCTCGAGGAGGAGGCACAAGCCCAATGATATGCATCGACACAAACGTCATCTACCACTTCCTCTTTGAAACAGAGCTAACCAGTACCTCAGAAAAAATTATCCGAGAGGCCATTATAGAAGGCATCGCTATCCCCATGATAGTATACAATGAGTTGCTCTACATAGTGGGCGCCAAGATTGCTAGAATAAAATACGGTATTAAAGGAAAATACTCCTTTAGGAAGCATATAGCCAAGCATGGATTCCCCGGAGAAGCCATAGAAAAGGTTAACGGCTTCATTAGAGACTTCAAAGTAACCATGCTAAGGGATTATCAGGACCCAGACGAGCTAGTCAAGACAATCAAGCTCTACAGGCTGGCGCCGAACGACGCACAAATAGTCTTAACTTGCAAGCATAGCAGTATAGGAACACTAGCAACATTCGACGAGGACTTCAAGCGAGTTCCGCGGCTCAAGGTAGTCCCTTAACTCTTGATGTAGAGAAATTATCAACCAGGATTATCCTCGGTGAAGTGAGAACTAACCTAGTTTCTTGATTGAATTCAGAGTTACAATTTTTTCTCGCCAGAAAGGGTAAAGATTATATAGGGGGTTTATATGTGGCGGGCCCGCCGGGATTTGAACCCGGGACCTCCGGCTCCAAAGGCCCGGGAAATATAAACCAAGCTTCCAGTAGGAACCATCAGTTGGAAACAAGTTTCAAAAATGATTATCGGTTTGGATATCTAATAAGATAATATGGAAACTCATGCTTCTCCTTTGTGTTTAAGCCGAGCAGTAAAGTATCTCAGCAATGCTTGGCCAGCTACAACCGCAAACTCTGCTAGTTGTCTATCTACATTAATGGCTCCCTCATGTGCAGATAGCCCACCTAGGGCGCTACGCAACGCTCTATACACCTTAGCAATGGCTTCTTTCTCTCTTTTACCAGTAATAGCAAATGCCGAGAACTTTGGCTCTCTTATTGTTCTATCGTTTTCAGTACGTTCCTCAACAAGACTAGCGTCATAATTCTGAAGACCTTTCACGAGAGCGTCTAGGGCTCTACGAACGTTTGTAACAGCATCATAGTATTCTCCTATATGATAACTCTTCCACGCATTTTTCAAGTAGTCTAGTGCATTCCTTAGTTCTGGGATATCAATGGGTTCAGGTAGCTCCACAACAGTTACTTCCATATAACCTGTTCTCTTAAGTATTCTTTCAGCCCAATCAGATTTTGCCACTCTTATGTATGGTCTTCCAGCATGACTTACTGAAAGCGCAGTTGTTTTTGCTCCCACCCATAGATTTAACCTAATTACAAACAGGAGGTCTTCTCCCTCGCGAAGTTTCTCAATTTTACTCAAAGCTACTGGCGAGAGCTCTGCCAGGGCATATATGTCGATAGACCTTTGAGGCGGAATAGTCAGCGATACGTCTTGCTGTAGATTCGTGGTTGTACTTGCTTGCGGAAATATATTAGCTATAATTATAGGCGCTAAGTAAACAAATTCTATTTGATTCTGAGCTTCTTTGCCAATAAATAAACTTCCTGAAATATTATTTATGCCTCGTTGCTGATTATGCCTGTTAGTTATCCTGACACGAAACGATAGAAAGGGATAAAGCGCATCGCTTGCAATATCTGGGTCACCAACTAGTTCAGCAAACCAATTGTCTACAGGAGATGCGCTTGCGGTTTTGGGTATCCTAATTTTTAGACCATACATACTCACGAAAATCACCTCTACCGCTATCTGAATTCAATCAGCTCATTTTTCTTCTCCATGATTAGTTGTTTTCTTGCTTCTAGAAATTGTGGGTAATTTTCTAGTTTCCAGAGTTCCTTGTCAAGAGGTATCATATGAGATTTCAATATTTCGGAATCAATCTCGCTCAAGTACACATATGGCAATTTATTTCCAATGTTTTCATTTGCCGTCTCCGATATGATAGTGATATTAGCCACATGATTATAGGCTGTTTCTAAATCCATGTCTCCAATACTACCATATTCCTTGTAGTACTTCTGTATCTGTGACCTCGGGAAGATGTGATGTATGTGTATATGTTTGCCATCGATATCTCTTATTCTGATTGTTGCGTCTCTCATTAAATCATAAGAATCTCTCAATATAATTGACATCATTGTAAGATGCTCCCTATCCACGGACCTATCTAACCATTCCTCTTGAATTTCTGATGTTTGGAGGTTCTTTATAAGTGTAGTAATGTCTTTGCTTTTAGTTAACGATGCAATATCTTCTGCCATATCAGTGTCGAGACGGCCAGTATATCGGCGATTAAATGATGCTAGGATTAACCATTTTATCAGTCCCTTTATATCCGATGGAGTTAGTCTATTTTCTTTAATATATGCGTAGTAAGTTATAGGAACAATTACATACTCTGATTTTAGAAAAGATGGTTTTTTAATATTTAATTCGTATTTTAGAACTTTATTTACAACATACATTAAGGTGACATCCAGTTTCTCTAAGTATTCTTTGATTTGATTAGCACTGAGTTCATTTAGCATTCTTCTAGCTCGGCTAAACCTAGGTTCTTTCGTGGCAATTACAAGGTATGTTCTCATCAAGGCTCCTTCTCCTATATCCCATCCTTCTTCATCGAGTTTCGAAACCAGTTTGGATATCATTTTTCTAAAAGAGACGCCAAGAACCCTTCTCGTCTTTCCAGTTAACAACGCTATGATAAGATGCGGCGCACGTACACGAGTTCCCGTATAATTAAGCCTCACAAACATTTGACTAATTTTCTCAAATATCTCTAGGAAGTTATCATCATCCCCTTCCTTACGATACTTAAGAACTGATTCAGGTATTGTATATACGTTAACAGGATAATTTAGTAGGGAATCCCGGACCTTACGCAACTTCTTAATTATCTTCTTCTTTTGGATGCTCTCGTCTACCTCTTTACTTTCGACAAGGTCTTCTACATCTTCAAACTTTACATAGTCTAGTATATCACTAATTCTATAAACATAAGGGTCGTTCTCGTACTTTTTTCTTGCTCTATCAACAAAGAACTCATCATTATCTACGTTGTAATATAGGTTTATAGTCCTCTCTCGCTCGTGCCCATATGTATCAACTATAGTAACTCTACCCCTCTTCGCTAACCACAGTGAAAGCAATCGTTGTTGGCCATCGATAACCACGTACTTAAAATTACGCCTCCTATCCTCCAGCTCTTTTGAAAACGCTCTAAACAAATCACCATATTCCTCAAATATCTCTGGGGCAGGTTCCCATACAATTATACTACCTATAGGATATCCCTTATAGATAGACTCAAACAACTCTCTAACTTGAGGATTGGTCCAAACGTACGGTCGCTGAATCTCAGGGACAGCATAACGGCCTTGTTCAATCTCAGTCAATAAATCCCTGAGTAAAGGCGAGGTCAACGAAACCCCCATTATACTTTATACACAATTCTCGTATTTATTCTTGGAAGTTAGACAATTAGTGTTTAATGCTTTTAGTTCTGAGGATGACATAGGAGTAGATTTATCCCTCTAATACTTAAGCTGAGGCTCCGCTTTGTTTCCTCGAAGCCTATAACTATTCTTTAGTCATATATGCTCCTATGGCTAGTATTACTGCGGCTATTGTTAAGAGAATGAAAGGTCTAGCGACATTAGCAAGCCCTAGATAAATAAATAAAGCTATAAACATAAGCGAGAGTATTAAGAAAGTCGTATTAAACTTAAATGCCTTCTCGATAAAGATTTTCCAATTTGTTACGGCTTCTATAGCTACTATCGCTAGAATAGCAAGGATTAGCGCCATGCGTATATAATCTGGTAGAGGAAATATAAATATCAATGATATAATAAACAGCATAATACCCATGATGAACAGTAATATACCCATTAGTTTACTCATAGGGTCCACCTACTGCTGATTTTGATGCAAAACATCCTTTATAAGCTCGTGGCCATTTAGGGTCATTTAATTAGCCTATGGGTGCTCACGGTCTTTGAGTACTATGCCAAGGCTAATCTGCTGACCATTATTATACGATAACCAGAAATCTCACATATTATATGCTTTGTTAAGAATAAACAAATACAGAGTAAATATCATAAATGGTTTCGGTTGGAAAATCAAGAAGGTATTTACCTAGATACGAGCAAGGCATCTATACAGATAATTTGAAATTATCTCCTTTATAATCTCAGCTAGAAACCTCTTCAGGTAGACGCATCTTCTCCGGGAATAGCCGGGATGGCTTGCGTCTACCTGGCCGGGGATGATGTGACTCTTAGAGCTGTGCATGCTGTCGGCGGCTTTTAAGTATATGTGTCGTGTTGTTTATAAGCCTGCGACATTGAGGGGTGTGTCAGTTATTGCTTAGTGTTTTTAAGATTTTAGCCGTGTCCTCAGCGGCATTTATCTTGATGTTTTAAGGGGTTCTAATTATTTTTGTCCACCATAATTACGCTATTCTTTCTTCTTATTCTAGTGGAGGTGGTGCTAGTGAGTGTTGTTGAGGAAAAGGAGGCAAAGACCCTTACTAGGAAGAGTGTTGATATAGCCCGCCAAGAGTCTTTCGGGCTAGATAGGAGAGTCTTAGTTGCTCACCCAGGTGATAGAATTGGCTTCTCAGTCCGGATTAACGGACCTCCCGGGCATGTTGTTGGCGTGGAGGTTAAGGGCATTCCCCCTAGCGTAGCCGAAGTAACGGTAAGCCCTTCTAGAGCCATAGCCCCATATACAGCAGGAATATCATTAACTATCAGAAGGGATACTGAGCCCGGACTCTACCCCTTCAGCCTAGCAATCAATAACCTGACTACAAGTCGACCCATTGGAGTGGAGAAGCTAGGCCTTCTCATTCTACCTAGAGAACTCACACTACACCACTACGCTGAGGCCAAGAGAATTTACCGTTACGAGAGGCTCGGAGCACAAGGAGTATTATGGTACCTGATAGCAAAGGTCTACAGGAACGGCGTCGGCTTCAC
>JALSQP010000129.1 GCA_026985375.1 Desulfurococcales archaeon
ATGTCGTCGTAGTAGTAGTAGTTATTGTGGTAGTGGTTGTAGTTGTAGTGATTGTAGTGGTGGTGGTCGTAGTAGTCGTTCGTGCTGTCGTGGTATGTGTTGTAATGAAGTAAATTGCAAGTCCGGCTATGATAATGGCTATGATAATTGCAACTGCGACGGTCTTGGATAATGCCTTTAGGGTTCTCATGAGGACCGCCCAAGAAATTTTTACATGATTGAATTTAATAAAAGGGAAGATATAAATCTATGCTGTGCTACTTATTATGATATCTGTTGGAATCCTTGTAAGTGATAATGAATGTTAGTAACTCTAGGTCGTCAAAGACTTGGTGCGAGGAGATTTGGGAAGAACAGAGTGTTCATTAGTTATAAGTGGCCTCAAAACACTAGGCATTTATACATAGTCTCTGAATTTACATCGTTTTTTCCCGGAAGAGTTAAACTATTGAGAAAAGGTGATCGTGGTTACAGGGAGATACTGCTGAGGGATGATATCTATCATTATTTCTTCGTTAATGAATTCTTTGATATTCTCTTAGATCAAGAAAATCCTATTTTCGAGAAAGTTTGTATTGATGGCTGGTGCCAAGAAGCCTCGATTGCAGAAGTAGGTGTTGAACAGTTCGAACAAGCGTTTAACGAGCCCGGTTTTCATCCAGAGTTGATCATACACGATGAGCACGATCCAGCATATTTTATGCGGTATGCCGATCACTCGATTATCAGAATAAATACGGTTAAAAATGAAGTTAACTTCATAAAAGTAAAATACAGATGCAGCGATAATTCTACGGGAATAGCGTCTATGGACAGAGTATTAACACATAATTATCAGGAATACTGGCAAGCCGTTATCAATTGTAATGTTAAGCACTATGTTTTCATGCTTAATGTCTCCGGAAACGAAAGGGTCTTTGGAGCGGATGGAATTGATTCAAACACTCCTATAGTCCCGAAAGGCAGGAATAATGATATCAAATGGTGGCATGGAACAATATATTATCTGATCTTTCCTGACAGATACGGAGTATTGTTCAGCCCTATTAGTGAAAGATCAGATAATAATATAGAAATTATGAAGCTACGTCAACATCTTGGAGGCAATATAAGAACAATAATCGAAAAATTAGAACACCTCCAGAATCTCGGGGTAGAAACAATTTACATGACACCTATATATAAGGCGCCCTCCTATCATAAGTATGATGTCATAGATCATAGAGAGATAGATGACTTACTGGGCGATATAGATGATTTTAGGAGGCTTGTCAAGGCTCTTCATAAACGGAATATGAAAATTATACTTGACATAATAGTGAATCACACCTCTCCCTGTGCAAAAATGTTTATCGAGGCTATTCAAGAGGGTAGAAAATCGAGGTATTGGGACTGGTATAAGTTTTTAGTAAACAATATATCGGAAGTAGATGACACATTGCTAGAGAATTTAGTCAGGTATATTGAAAACGGATGCAAAGAACTACCTCCTGCACTTAGATCAAAGAAACCATTCTACGAATCATTCTATAATTATTGGGGCATGGCCAAGTTGAATCACGACAACGAGGATGTTATAGAATATCTTATTGACACTATGAATTATTGGTCGAAATATGGGGTCGATGGTTTTAGACTAGATG
>JALSQP010000130.1 GCA_026985375.1 Desulfurococcales archaeon
TTATTGTTACCCAGTCATCGGGTTTGATCCCAGGATATACTGTTTCTAGAGCTTTTATAAGCTCAGCCTTGTTTCGGAACCCGTCTTTTATAGCGTCGTTGTCGTTGAGTTCTTTGAGTTTTTTGTAATATACTTTGTTGATCCTTATCTTTGCTACAGGTCTTCCTCCGCCATGCACGATCATTTCTTTATATTTAGGAATAACGATACCTTTTCGAATAGTCGCTTTTTTCTTGCCGGATAAGAGATCATCAATATATTTGCCCTTGATCATAATGTGTCGTCCGAGGAATTTCTTCTCCACCATAGTACAATACACCGTTTGTAAATATGGGAATGAAAAATATTGATCGGAGAAAAATTAAGCTTGATAGCTAGGAATAGGTCTTTGACTAATCATTACTGGTAGTGTTTGTGGTATTCTGGGATAATCTTTTATCTCCTTATCGATCATCCTTATGAGTTCATCAACGCTCATTATTTTCTGATCATTTGTTCTTCTAAACCTCACGTTTATAGTATTGCTCTTTATTTCTCTCTCACCGATGACGATTATATATGGTATCCATTCCCTTCCGGCATCACGTATTCTTTTGCCTAAGCTCTCCTCCCTGTCATCGATGTCGACACGTATTCCCTTAGCGAGTAGTTTTTCAGCTATAGATTTCGCGTAGTCAAGGTATTCTTTCTTGATCGGTATTATCCTAACTTGGATCGGTGATAGCCAGGTGGGAATGTATGGAGTTTTTCCGTTGAGTTGCATCTGGGCCGCGGTATCCAATATCATATATATGTATCTCTCTATTCCCCCGAGGATCGCGGTATGTATTATGACCGGGTGTTTCTTTTCACCGCTTTCATCAGTGTATGTTATGTTGAATCTCTTTCCGTTACCAATATCTATCTGGAAGGTCGCTATTTCTCTAGGTCTCTTTAGATTATCTATAATGTGGTACTCCACGTTTAGGACCCAATAGTATATTCCAGACGGTATGACTGCGATGAGTGCTGGGTAATTATCTCTCTTTATGAAATCTATTAGTACTTCCCTGTATTTTTCGAAGAAATCACTTGTTACATTATATAGTGCAACGTATCTGCGCCCAACTTTAGATACTTCTTCAAGAATCTTTTTCTGAACAGTTTTTGAGGCCTCTATTGCCTGTTCTAGATCTCTAGTGAGAATATGTAGATCTGGCATATAGAATTTTCTTAGCCTGAAGCATAGATTTAATTCTCCTCTTTGTTCCAACCTGTAGCTGTCTGCGACCTCGAACATTCCGAACGGCAGATTCTTATAACTTATGATCCAGTCTCTCAGCATCGCGAATTGCTGATGGCACGCGGCATATCTCATAACGTATTTTTTACCCTCTACTTCGAGTTCGTATAGTCTATCGCCGAATAATAGCGCATGTTCTAGGACGGGTTTCTCGGAGAGATCGAACATGTTTGTACCTATGACTTTAAACACCGGTATTCCGAGGCTCCTAGCGACTTGCCAGGAGTACTGGAATAGTGCTTCCATTATAGTTGTCGCGTGGGGGCCGTATCGCATATGGCCATGGTCACTCATGGGCTCCCATTCGAATCCGAACTTTCTACAGTACTTATTGACTATATTCTCGCCACCCTCAAGCACTTTTCCGAATACTTCCTTATCGACCAGTATCTTTAGGTCGGGGTATTTCGAGTAATCGAATTCTTTGGGTTTGAATACCTCTCCGTCTGGAGTAACAATATAGAATTCTTTTTTGATCTCTCTACGTATTATTTCACCGCCCTTGGCCTTCTTTATTGTTTTGGAGAGCTCGCTTAATGGGTGGCCATAACATTCTATTGTGAAGGCTTTATACCATCCAAACGGCGCCTTATATACTTGTATTTCTGCCTTCTCTAATAACTTCTCATATAGTTGTGCTAGTATTTTCTGTGCTGTTAATGGATCGGCAAGTTCTGCTGAGAGATGAGCGTACGGGTATATGACTATTGAAAATGATTTTATCTTCTTGGCGATCTCGATGATTTCCTCAGCGGCTCTATTAGCTACATTCTCATCATCGTCTTTCTCGACCGAAGTGAACACGACCAGCGTGTTCTCGAAGTCTCTAGCCCTGTTCTTTTCATCAAGCTCCTCGGGGTTATTGATGGCTTTTTCTGTGATACTATAGCTGAATTTTTTGGCGTGTATTAGCAGTAGCCTCAATGCTTTCTACCCCCATCTACGTGGGCTTATTATATCACGGTTCCTGGGCTAAAATCTTGACTTTTCTTATTATCTCTACCTTGCTGCCCGGGCATAGGAGGTAATCCCGGGATAGGTGGGGGTGTTCCCAGCGAGCGACTGATTATTATGGATTCCGATATCATCGCAGTGAATACGGCCTGAACTATCATTGGCGGAACATTCTTCTTTTTCAGATCTTTCTCAAGTTTTTCTAATTCTTCTTTATTATCACTAATGACGATAGCATTTCCTTTGAGAATGATCTGTACTACTGGAGGCATTGATGAGAGTGTGAACGTGAATGGGATGATGAACTTTGAGTCTTGATGATATGGAGGGTTTGAGGGTAGGGCTAGATTGATGTTAAATTGTATTTTTTGCGGTAAGACTTCGGCTAGGCGTTCAGCATTAATGCTTGTTAGTTGAACGGAAACAGTTATCAATATTTTACACCTGGTTTTGATAGGGGTATAGACAGATATTTTATTGTATTGCCTGTATTTAAGTGAATGATTTTATCAGCGTTGTGTTGTAAATAGTAGGGCGAAAGTATTATGATGACTTATAAAGGTCTTTTTAAAAATGTTAGTATTGGGTTGGTGTTAAGATGAGTGAACAGATTAAGACAATAAAAGACCTGCCTGGAGTAGGCGCAACAATAGCTAAGAAACTTGAAGAAGCAGGATATGTCACCCTATGGGCTGTAGCCGTATCGCGAGCCGAAGAGATTAGTGCTAGAGCAGGAATACCTGTAACAACAGCCGAAAAAATAATTGTTGCTGCCAGAAAAGCCTTAGGCATTAGGTTTAAGACGGCCAAGGAAGTAAAAATGGAAAGGTTGAGCGTCCGGAAGATAACCACGGGAAGCAAGAACTTAGATGATCTACTAGGCGGAGGTATTGAGACTAAAACGATCACAGAATTCTTTGGAGAATATGGTACTGGTAAGACGCAAATATGTCATCAGCTAAGTGTAAACGTACAACTTCCACCAGAGCGTGGCGGCCTCAAGGGTAAAGCAGTATACATTGACACAGAAGGTACATTTCGTTGGGAACGTATTGAGGCGATGGCTAGGGGTTTAGGCCTAGATCCAGATGAGGTAATGGAGAACATATTATATCAGAGAGCATATAATAGTGATCACCAGATGGCGATAGTTGATGAGCTATTCACTCTAGTGCCTAAAGAAGATGTAAAGCTGGTTATAATCGATTCCGTGACAAGTCACTTCAGAGCTGAATACCCAGGCAGAGAGAACCTTGCAGTTAGGCAGCAGAAGCTCAACAAGCACCTACACCAATTGGTAAGACTGGCGGAAGCCTATAATATTGCAGTGGTAGTTACAAATCAGGTCATGGCTAGGCCCGATGTATTCTATGGTGATCCAACACAAGCCGTAGGAGGTCACGTCCTAGCGCACACGCCTGGTGTAAGAGTACAGCTAAGGAAGGCTAAGGGTAACAGAAGGATCGCAAAAGTAGTTGATGCTCCGCATTTGCCCGAGGGTGAAGCAGTATTTGTTATTGTTGATGAAGGAATACGTGATCCCGAAGAGTAAAGACAATATCGTTGATTAATCCTAACTCCATACTAAAAATGTTTTAGTAATCATCGAATAATCATTAATAGGTAAAGAAGCGGTGCGTCACCAACTAGTACCGTAAATATGAAGCCTAATAGTAGTGGTAGGATAAATGGAATACCGTATGTAACCCATATTTTATCCTCAGGTTTGATTAGGCCATTGTCTAGAAGTTTCTTTAGCTCTCTTTGATAATCCTCGTACTCTTCATAAATATCGAAACTTCGCCGAATCTTAAAGACTACGTTTCCGTCCTCGACCTTGGGTATAGTTAATGGATAATAGTGCTTCATATTAAGATAATTCTTTACCGATACCGCTCTCCCAGTAAATAGTAAAGCTATCTTATCCCGGGTCGACGCGTTTGGAGGCATCATTTTCCTATATCTTACAAATGAGTACAATCCCCTAAATAGCGCGATCAACGCTATTGATAGGCTAGAATATAATATAATAGGTATTATTGGAGGGAAATGGAAAAACAATGGCACATGCACAAGGTTTACTAAGTATATGTCTGGTATGGGAAACATTAGTGTAATCCATAGTATAGTGAAGAAATCAGCCCAGCCCATAAGCTCAAAATATGAGAGAAGACCAAATAACCCTGGCCCTATCATTAAAGATAATAACGTATAGATGATAAACCAACTAAGGACATTCCTATACAGGATTAAGGATGCTATGAAGGAAAATATGCTTATGCCGCCCCATATCCATATATATTTGTCGGGTATATCTCTAGTTCTATAATCGAGTATACTAAACCAGATCAGAAATAATAAGGCGATAAATATCCTAACCATAACTAGGTATTCATTAAGCATCCTGAGTTCACCGGTGAACATATAATGTCTTTGATTAGGTTAGACTACAAATCCAGAAATATTGAGCGCCTATTAAAAATGATTATCCGTAAAACGATAAGATGCCAGAAATCCATGGCAATAATTAAAGAGATATCAATACGCAATGATGTCTACTACATAGTGTGTCGGGGACAAATCGGGTTAATAAATAAAGTTGAGGAGAAGAAAGACGAGCTCAGTGGATTAAGGCTACGCCTTAAGAAATATGTGTTTACATGTAAGGATTATCCTTTATTTGTAATTTCCTGGAGTAAATATGAATACCGTGTGTACACTTCTACAAGTAATCCGTATATACTTCTCATAAAGGGAGATAATATAGAAAGCATTTGCTTAAGCAAATGAGTAATGGGTGAAAAATTGTTTAAACTACTTTGGAACCCTTGGAGATACGAGTACATACGAAAAATAGATTCTGAGAAGAAGTGTGTCTTCTGTGAGCTACCTAAACACAGTGATGACCAGTCAATGATCATATATAGGGGGAGGAAATCATATGTTGTTATGAACGCATACCCATATAATACGGGGCACCTACTCATAGTACCATATAGGCATGTTGGAGAATTATCCGATCTAATGGAGGAAGAATATCTTGAAATGTGTAGGCTTGTTAGACGTTCTGTCGAAGTTCTTAAGAAAGCATTTAACCCTGATGGGTTCAATATAGGAATCAATATAGGAAGAGCAGCTGGCGCCGGTGTTCCAGGACATATTCATTTCCATGTAGTACCTAGATGGGTTGGTGACGCTAATTTTATTGCTATTATAGGTTCTACAAAAACTCTACCTATGGCTCTAAACGAAGGATATCATATATTAAAATCTATGTGGAAAGATATTGAAACAGATGTGGAAGCCCTCGATCACTGATGTTTGATGATGAGGGCAGGGTTTAACCGAAGATTTTAACGATGATAATTTTGGGTGTCAGGTTTTGGTTGACAAGACGGATCTAGAAATACTGGAAAGTTATGTTTTCCTTGGACAATCTAGATACAGAGTTCGTTTGAAGGGGACAAATATATTATTCAATGTTAATGCGATCAGTGACGATGAAGCTCTTGAAAAGGCCTTAGAAATGGCGAGAAAAATTGGTCTAAATAAAGAAGTGTTGGATGAAATAAGGAGAAGGTTTTCAAAGGGGGAATCAAAAACAATAGTTGATAATGCCTTAACCAAGTAATCTTGCCCTTAGGGATGAAGAGACTTGCCCCCCATGGACCATAAGGGATGATGACATTACCGCGAGCAGACCTATTATATTTTCTTCTTTTTAATCTCTTCAAGCGATCTAAGACTATCCTCCTGTTCCTCGATAAGTCTCTTAATGTATTTTTCAAGTTCTTCAGGAGGTACACGTTCCAGGAGTAGTCTAAAGAATTTCGAGGCGCATCTATTGCTATGAAACGACAATATTGTTTTTCCATATGTAATTACTATGCCTTGGCCCTCGGGGAATATTCGGCCGCACATTATACATTTATATCTTTGCTTCCTCGACACATTGAGACACCTTTAGGCTCTTCAGTTTTTCTACTAATTCGCTAATAGCGTCTGTGTAAAGTCTTATTCTAAAGCCCTTGTTTTTAATGCTGTGAAGCTCTACGAAGTGTCTCTTACGATCAAAGACGAAGCACAAATCGCTTGTTAGCTGTATGAACATCCTATCGTTAGCGACAATGCCGATACGGTATAAATGGAATTTCTGTGGGATCATTAAGTTCATCTGTCCAAGTTTATTCTGCATTAAAAACCGCGATAATGTTAGAATACCGAATATAACCTGGTACATTATGTAGTAATCAAGAAAGTTTACAACAATAGTGTTTCCAATACCCGAAGATAACGCCTCATGTATTGGTATAAAAGCGTATTGCTTATAGAGCGGAAACAGTATAAAGACCATGAATGTAAGCATTAATAAACCCATAGAACCCATTGCTTGTTTCTTGAGCTCCTGCGTTAACAGCTCGTCATTCATAGCGATCTTAATAGCGCCATTCTCTTTAAAGAGAGGGGCGCCAAGCTCGTTTTTTGGGGGTATTTTGCTCATTTTTCTTGAGCTCCTAAACATGACGATCATTATTATAATGAAATAACCCAGGAAAATGTACATCGAATATTGTGGCATGAAGGCAGTGACTAGTGAGATTATAAGTATGCTGATCTGCCCTATCAATAAACTGGTTTTTTGGGATGGTTGCGACATCATAGCTGATCACGTTTCTCGTATTTTCGGCTACGTTATCCAATAATTGTATCTTACTTATAAATATCAATGCTTACCAAACGATAGAATAAAGTAGCTCTATAGTTATCAGCTTGTATTAGATGATGATAAGCCACTGCCGGATACTAGTTGGATGAAGAGGGTCCGTGTTACTGATATTTTCCATGTATATTTCATTATCATCCAGAACAAGGCGATGAAGAGGATATGAGGTCTGATAGAATGAAGAAGTTATCCCCGTCTGAGCCACAAGTAGCTATAAGGAAGTCGAGTGCCCGGTTGTGCTTTAGTATTAGGATCGAGGTTAAGAGACAATATTCAATATCCTATGTTAGGCATGTGTTAGAGAAGCAAGGGTTTAGAACAGATATTATTGAACCATATATATTGAGGACAAGTAAATGTGTTTTATTAACGGGTCTGGAACATCTTGTTTCTGTGTCTAAAAGCATCCTAGTTGAACTATTCAATAGGCTT
>JALSQP010000131.1 GCA_026985375.1 Desulfurococcales archaeon
CTATTGAGGCTCTCGCATTCATAGATATCCTTCTCGGAGTCATGGCTAATTTAGCGGCTCCTATGGGCTCTCCTTCTGGCGGTAAAGGAGGCAGTGTTTTCTTCACCGACTCCGCTTTCTTTATCGTCGTGTCAATTGGGGACGAGCTATGGATTTCGGGTAATGGAGAGTTTGAGAGATTGGTGCTCGTCATTATGCTGGATACCTTTCTTTCAATTTCCATCACGGCCATCGCTAGATCGGGAGCTATCTTCTCAATCTTTGGCTTTATCATCTCGAGCTCCTGAATTATTTCGGGTAGGTGCTTTAGAGGCTCTTCTACATGGGTTAGAGTCTTAAGCCTGACTTTCACACGAACAAGATCTATTCGTACAAGATCGAATATTGAGAGAAGCTTACTTATGTGAGTAAGCTCATCCAGGAATATTTTCTCGTATTCATTCTTACCTTGTCTTGCGAACATTTCGGCTTTTCTACTGTGTTCCTCCTGCATCTCCTTGAGGTTGTTGATCGTGCCCTCTATGTTGAGGAGCATCCTATCTATCTGTGCGATGGCCTCCGCTATTGTTTTCCTTATAGGATCGCTACTGCTCCTGAATCCAAATATCCGCGAGAATAAACCCCTGACATTCCGTATTGCTAGGCTCACTATATTGCACCCCTCGTGTTATTGAACCCGTTTATCTTGTAGTCCAAAAACATGTTTTTAAACACCTGACAAGGTACTACCCGGAAAATACCCTATCCTTCCAACACTACTACTGGTAGAGGCTGCTCTGATGATGGTACCTGCTCTTCAGTCTTGTTGACCGGCCCAATATCTATGGGCTCCTTCTCTAAGGCCTCGATCTTCTCGAGGTGCTTCTTTACGCTTTCCTTCTCTATCTGGGCATGGTCCAGATGCTTTCTGATTTGGTCTGCTGCCGTCTTGTATGCCTTGTCCGGTATCTCGCCAGCCATATAGCTAACCTTGAGGCTTGTCATTGCTTTTTCTAGCTCTAGAATAATGTCTTCGAGCTCATATTGTCTCTTCTTGAGTAGATCCTTTACCTTCTTGGCCTCATCCTTGGCTTTCATGAGGGACTCTTCGAGTTTCTTCTTGAAGGTATCATAGGCGTGACGAGGTATCTCCTTCTTAGCGTATAGGTCTTCTAACGCGATCTTCCTCTTCCTCAGTCTCTCAAGTCTTCCCTCAATAACCTTAGCTTCGTATTCCCATTCGGGCACTAGAACTGCCTCTCCTTCATTGAAAACGAATCTATCTATAGGGATCTGCTTGAACTCTACTTCTCCAAGACTTACTTCTAGGTAAGTTACATTTCCATCAGCATCACTATAAAAGCTGACTATGTGACCTAGTCTTCTACCGTAAGGATCGTTAACTGGTTTGCCAAGATATTTTTCTATATTCTCGACTTTCAGATCCGACACCCGAGAACCCCTCCATCAAATGAGTTTCCAACAGTCTATGGGTTCAAGGAAAGCTTAAAAAATAATGGACAAATCAGAAGCCTGGCACCTGGCATTGCCCCGCCTATAAAGATCGCGGGGCTGCCACGCTTTTAACCCTCATCATCGTTCGTGTGTTATGGGTCTTGGGGTTTATCTAGTTATCCAAGTTTGATTAAATAGGTGGTGATTAGCATGGGATTAGAGGCTCTGGCTGATGCTGCGAAGGCATTATCTAGCATATTTAGTGGTGCAGCATTGCAGGGGATCGGAACAGCGCTGGTACTCATTGGCGTAGGAATACTGCTAGTAATGGGTGTTGGGTTCGGTATATACATATTGGTGCGTCTAGTTAGAGAGTTGCCTAATATGACTATTTCGCAGTTTCTGAAAGTTGTAGTACTGAGCGCTATTGCATTAATAGTGATAGGCATAATATTACCATAACATGGTATGTTTTTAAGAAACCGGTAGCTTACACTGAATAGTTTGTTATAAAAAAGTTTTTCAATGAAATAATCTAGAATTTCCTCAAGAATATCTCTATTCCTGGATAGTATGGCGATTCGAGCCCTAGCTCGATTTCGAGTAATCTGTTGTACTTGGCGGTTCTCTCTCCTCTAGCAGGGGCGCCAGTCTTGATCAATCCAGCATTAAAGCCTACCGCAATATCTGCTATAGTTGTATCCTCTGTCTCTCCGCTTCTGTGACTGATTATTGTTCTTAGTCCTTTACGGTGAGCCATCTTTATTACTTCGAGGGTCTCAGTCAACGTACCGATCTGGTTAACCTTTACAAGTATGGCGTTCGACGAACCCATCTCAATGCCTTTTCTGAATCTTTCCGGATTTGTGGTATAGATGTCGTCTCCAACGATCAATATCTTGTTACCCAGCGCTTTCGTTATTTCCGCAAAGCCTTCAAAGTCTTCCTCATACAGGGGATCTTCTATGCTCACTATTGGATACTCCTCTACTAGTTCCTCGTATAGCTTGATCATATCATCTCTCTTGTATTCCTTGCCCTCAACAAGATATACGTCGCGCTTCTCGTCATAGAACTGGCTGCTGGCAGCATCAATTGCTAGCGCTATGTCTTTTCCAGGCTCATAGCCAGCTGTCTTTATCGCCTCAACTAGGGCATCAAGGGCTTCTCTAATTGTCTCCATGGGTGGGGCATAGCCTCCTTCATCACCAACATTGACTGCACTTGGACCGTATTTTTGTTTAAGCAGTTTTTTCAGTTCATGGTAAGTCTCGACAGCTACTCTGATCGCATCGCTGAATTTCTTGAAACCTACGGGGACTATCATGAATTCCTGAAAGTCCAACTTATTGCCAGCATGTGCTCCTCCATTAATGATATTGAGCATTGGAACAGGAAGAGTGTCAGCATATTTTCCGCCGAGGTAGAGGTAGAGTGGTATTTCGAGAGTCGCAGCAGCCGCTTTTGCTACCGCTAGACTTGTCGCTACAATAGCGTTTCCTCCTAATCTGCTCTTATTGGGCGTGCCATCTATTTCGATCATTTTCATGTCTATTTCTCTTTGGTTACGTACATCCATCCCCTTAAGGGCCTTGGCGATGATGGTGTTCACGTTCTCGACGGCTCTGCTTACTCCTTTGCTATGCCATTCTTTTCCGCCGTCACGTAACTCTACTGCTTCGTGTTTTCCTGTCGAGGCGCCGCTAGGCGCGTTAGCTATGCCTACTCCACCAGCCTCCGTTACCACCATCACCTGTACTGTCGGGTTTCCTCTAGAATCGAGAACCATTCTGGCGCGAACGGTTTTTATCTTGAATATCTCATCGGGGACTGCGGTAAAACTATAGTATGTCATTCCCCATACACCTAGATACAAGAATATGGATAGAGATGATAATAATATGTATGCTTGGATCAGTTTTTGGGCGATAATAGGACTCGTTGTTCTTTCTGTATACTATGCCTGCATATCATATAGGATTAAACGATATTGGCTATTTCTTCTTTTCTGCACTACTATTCTTTCCCTTCTCAATATTGCTCTCATCGTGAGAACTGGATCAATCAACACGTTAATCGGCATATTCATTCTGCTTATTGTCTTGATTATTGATTTTTATTATCTAGCTAAGGCAGTGCTTAGTAAGTTAGAGAGATATGATACATTTATAGTTCCCGCGTCACTATTGATAATCACGATAATAATTTCACTCATATGGTGACAATGAGGGGTTAATACATGCCGAGAAAAAAGAAAGAACTTGTATGTCCGCGGTGTGGTTCTAAGAATATAGAAGTAATCAAGACATGGCAACTAGTAGCGCCACTACCGGATAAGAAGGGGCGCATAACAATTACGGTTATGGGCTCTCTTCAATGCAAAGATTGTGGTTACAAGTGGAGAGGGGTCGTTAGCAAATTAAAGGTCGGTAGCTCAAGCATCGAAGTCGAAGTAACTAAGGGTAAAAAGGTTCTAGGCGGTGAGGAAGAACAAGAAGAAAGGAGAGTTAAAGAAATAGTAATCGATATAGATGATCTCGACTAGATTATGCAAAGGCGAAACTATGTCAAATAATTTACAGAAAAATCGCGGTGAAAACAAGATTACTAAGGCCGAGATAATAAAGGACGCGATCATAATAGCTGTACTTGTTCTATCTATTTTCTCCAGGCCTATCCTCGCGGTTGTAACGGGATCACAGGCTCCTATTGCAGTTGTGGATGGTTATAGTATGTTTCCTGTTCTTCGAATGGGTGATATAGTTTTCTCATACAAGTGCTCGCCTCAGGACATACATGTTGGTGATATTATTATTTATCGTGGAATAGATGGGAAGCTCATCATACACAGAGTTATAAAGGTTATAGTACGTGATGGAAAATATTACTATGTTACAAAAGGCGACAATAATCCTATTGAGGATTATTTCGAATTTACAGGTCCCGGCGTGCCATACTCGAGAGTTGTAGGGAAAGTTTTCGATATAAATGGCGCAGTATTCAAGATACCATACCTAGGATATGTGTCTATATGGTTCCATAATATTATCTGATCATAGTTTGGCTAGAACCTTATCATTCCCTATGACCTCTGTTACCCATTTACCCGTTGATCTCAGCTTCTTTATTGATGATATGAATTTTTCAAGCGTGATCTCTTCTCTTCCGTTCCACTTATTATATGCTTCTCTTATTTTCTCCAATGCCATGTAGTGGTAATAGCATAGCCCCATGCGGTATTCTTCCCTATTGCATACCAAGCATTTTCTATGCGGAGAAATGTATCCCAGCCTTATCGATAAGAGGTATCCGATCTTGTCTTTGACCTTGTCAAATTCCTGTAGTAGCTTAACTATTGTTTGACGGGCTTCTTCAACTACTTCTTCGCGTCTAGCTCTACCGTATCTGATAGCCTTCATTTTCTCCTCGAAATACCTGGTCATTTCAACACTAGTTATCTGGGGAAAATACTTAGTCAACACTTCTATGATACCGAGCCCTAGATCTGTTGCATTTACCTTGCCTCCCTTTGTCTCAAGATATCCTCTTCTGAACAGTAATTCTATTATCCTTGCTCTAGTGGCTTCGGTACCGATTTCGACTTTCTCCATCCATCTCAGTATCTTTATTTTCGTGAGCCGCTCAGGGGGTCTGGTATATGTTCTTCGTAGCCTAGCTGTTTTAATGGGTACATGCTCGCCCTTGATGAAAACTGGTATGCTTTTCTCCTTTGGCTCGGAGAAATAGTAGTAATATAGCCATCCAAGCTTATCTATCCTTTGCCCTGATACGCGGAACTCATAACCTTCACGAGTCCTGAAGCGCGTTTGTTGCTGGATCAACAATGCCTTCTCAGCGAACGCCGCCAGGAATCTACGGACTATTAGGTCATAGATCTTCCATTCGTCACTGCTAAGCTTACCTGGTTTTAACCCCGTGGGATAAATGGCCGGATGTGCTGGATCATCCTTTTTGCCCTGTACAGGCTTAAGTATTCCTTGCGTCTCCTTCAGGAGCCTATCAATTAAAGCACCATACCTATCTATTCCTGCGAGCTTCTCCATTATTCCTCGATAATTTAGTGTAGGCGGAAGTTTCTGGCTATTAGTTCTAGGATAGCTTATTAGTGCATCGAGGTAGAGTTTTTCTGCTATTTTCTGAGTTTTGTAGGGACTGAACCCATAGATTCTCGCGGCTTCTTCCTGTAGGTCGCCTAAGTTAAATGCTGGCGGTGGGTTAAGATATATAGTCTTCTCCGTATACTCGGTCACAATTAGGTATCCATCTTTCTTTATGCTACTAATGATCTCTTCTGCCTCTCTCCTTGTTTCGAGAGAGCCAGAGACATATTCTAGATGTATTTTTTCTCCTTTCTTAATGATTGTTACATCGGGTATGAAGAGTGGGAGGGGTACGAAAAGATTTCTCTCGATCTCATGATCTACAACATGTTTTAGTGTTGGTGTCTGAACTCTCCCCGCGCTAAGGATTGTTCTCTTGCCTGACGACTTTCTCACAGCATCCATTAGTGCTCTGCTGATATTGATCCCCCATATCCAGTCAAGTTCGTGTCTGCAAAGACCTGCTTCTATCATTTCATAGTCTAGTCCTATAAGTTCTTTGAATGCTTGTTTTAGCTCGGTCGGAATTAGACTCGAGTATTTTACCCTGTAGGCTCTATTGGGGTCTCCCATGAACTTTATGACGAGATAACCTATCACTGAGCCCTCTATATCGTAGTCACAAGCATTTACATAGTAGTTGGCATTTCTCGATAGTTTCTCGAGGAGTTCAATGAATTTTTTTGTGTGCTTAGCTGACCGGTCTATGATGTATAATGGTTTCCACTCATATTGGAAGATCGGGTAGCCCCGCTTATCCGTGTATAACCCGTATAGGTGCCCGGCGGCACTAGCAATCATTATATTGGCTCCATTACTTCTTATTATGTAATAAGGTATTCCTTTCCATTTATTCCTCATGAACCTGGGTGATAACGCATACGCTATTTTGCTTGCTGCTTTAGGTTTCTCAGCAATGACTAAAATGTTTCCTCTTAAATCCCAGATTTTGATCTTCCATTCAGGTCTCCGCTTAATAGACACGATTTTTTCTTGAGACGCCCGTTTTTCTCGCTGTTCTTCTTTTTCTTTAACAGACTTTATCCGCTCCTGAGGCTTTTTCCCGTATGTTTTCAGATAATCAAGTATTGTTTTCGCAGACATACCTATCCCTTACATTATAGGCATTGATAATACTAATATAGCGAGATATAATGGTAGTACCCACCATGGCTTCTTAGACGAGAGCTGGTTTGCTGGGCCCGGATGGATGCCTCTGCCAAATACTAGTTTAAATAGGATCAGTATAAAACCTAGGAACATATAATAGTATCCTAAAGACGAGTAGCCCATTTCTATCAGTACTGTTCCGATTAGTAGTACGCCTATTATTACCAGATAAGAAATCATGTTATGTGCACGTGGACTTGTTAGAGACCTAATTACATGGCCTCCATCCAGCTGTCCTATAGGTAATAGGTTGAGGAAAGTCACAATGAATACTATAAAGGAGGCAAAGGCTAGTGGGTGAAGCATTATAGTGTATCCCTGAGGTACTCCTCTTAGTGCTATTATTATTTGAAGCATTAATGGTATGAACGAGAGCTCAGCCGCTTGTCTTGCTTCTATGAGCCTTGCCGCCTGCTCGACTGTTATTAGTCGGGATAGGTAAACCCCTATTCCCCCAATTATTGTCGCCACTATAAAGCCAAAGATTGGACCTGCTATGCCAATGACGGCCAGGCTTTTTCTGCTAGGTGGAAGTGTTTTCATTGAAATAACTGCTCCGAGGGTTCCGATGAATCCTAGCTGGGCTGGAGGAGCCGGTATGAAGAATGGGCCGTCAATAATAACCTCGTATCTCCTGCTAGCAAT
>JALSQP010000132.1 GCA_026985375.1 Desulfurococcales archaeon
TCAAACAAAGTGCCCCGGTGGATAATAGGCCTTATATTACTTGCAATCATTCTCCTTACTGGCACCAGTACGTTGACCGATGTAATAAAATTTGTTGATTGGGATGTATTAGGCCTCATAATAGGAATGGGTATTTTCACAGTCCTTCTGGAAGAATCTGGATTAATGGAGTTAACTGCTCGATTCATACGGGCACGAATAGGCTCTCCTAGTACAGTAATATTCTGGATAATTCTCATCGCGGGGCTCGTCAGCATAATACTAGAAAACGTGACCGTTGTGCTCCTATTTGCACCGATAGCGTATAGGTTAAGCAAGAAGCTCGGTGTTAACCCCATACCCGTAATCATAGGGATTGCACTTTCATCTAATATGGCTGGATCAGCTACTATGATAGGAGACCCGCCAGCAATAATAACGGCAGGATACTTCAACCTGGCATTCATGGACTTTATATGGTATCATGGTAGGCCATCCATGTTCTTCCTTACTCTTATACCTATGATAGTATCCTGCTATGTATACTCCAAAATAGTGAGTAAAGAGGAGGGTTACAGCGATAAAAATAAACTAGTGGTCGAAGACGGTGAGACGATTTGGAAGGGGCTTGACAAGATGTTTATCTACGAAGCAATACTGTTCCTCTCGATCAAAATAGTGCTACTAAGCATTAGACATCTCATACATATCCCGCTCACATTAGCCGCCCTTGTAGGTGTAGGAGGTCTCTCACTCATACGTATCATTCTACATAGAGATACGGCCTCGGTAAAAATAGCTGTAAGGAAAGGTATTGATCTAGACATAGTAGTTTTCCTCATAGGCGTGTTCGTTTTATCCGGTGCATTTGCCCAACATGGATTAGCTGTTGCGGCAGCAAAAGCGATATTGTCGATCGCGTCCGATAACTTATTCGTAGTAGCAAGTATGCTGATATGGCTATCAGTAGCTATATCAGCTGTTATGGATAATACACCCTATATTGTTACTATGTTACCCATCGTCAAGTACATTGCTGTAGGACTAAATGTAGATCCAGTGGTCATTGCTTGGGCTCTGCTTGTAGGAGCCACTCTCGGAGGCAGTATAACATACATTGGTGCATCAGCTAATCTAGTAGCGGTGAAGCTCCTAGAGAATAAGGGATACAAAGTAACGTTTTCGGGATTTATTAGGAGGAGTATACCGTTCAATATGGCTAATATATTGCTGGGTTGGCTCTTATACACAATATTCTGGATAATATACTAGTTCAGTTAGACCATCGAATTCTCCAAATATACATCCTATCATTCTATCCAAGCCCACGTCATCGTATTCCACTTAGACCCAAACGCCGTAGCTAATTTTATGTATATATGTTTTTGTATGTTTTCTGAGCCGGATCTATATCTTTGTTTTTGTAATATTGGTATGGATGCGGCGTCGCCTAGGGTCGGCGGTGAACGCTTCTCCGATGACGTGTGAAGCCTGACAGACATGAGAGGAAAAAGACGAACCAAATAACCATTAATATACACCCACATAAAGAGGCGAACCCAATAGGTTAGGATCTATGCCTAAGAGCAGATCTATTCATAACCAGGCGAAAGAAGTATTTGATATAGACGCCACAACGAGCACAGCCAAGGTCATGGTTGAGATGGTGTTGAGTGGGGTAGTCAAGCCTGAGTATGGAGAAAGCCAGACATTATAGTTTTTCAACTCTAGTCCACCTAAGTAAACCTGTAAGGAAAATAATAAATCCTAAGAATCAAAGCACTAAGCATCGCAACATAGAATGCATAAAATAAATGGAGCCGGGGGCGGGATTCGAACCCGCGGTAAAGCGGGTGTCCGTGATCCCCTTGCACTAGGGTCGTGCCCTGCAGCCCGCCGCCTTAGGCCGCTCGGCCACCCCGGCTCCTCCATTAGGAATTGGTTGCTTAGGTAGGTTTATAACACTATCTCATATATACCTAATAGTTTCGGTCACCTCTCTGTCAATGATCATGTGTAGATTCTGGCTTATCCATATACATTCGTATTACCATCTTGGTGTTCTATAATGGTGCTACGCGTGATCACTTTTAAGGCTGATGAGCGTTTAATTGAACAACTGGATTTACTCGCCAAAGAAATGGGAATTTCGAGAAGTGAAGTAATAAGACTGGCGATCGAGAACCTCATCGAGGCACGCATGCGCGAAAAGAGCGAAATAGAGACGGTTCCTGTAACTATTATATATTGATCCCTACTCGAAGCTTCAATATTTATAAACTCCACCACAAAAATACAGAAAATACGGTTGCCGCCGTAGCTCAGCCTGGCAGAGCGCCGGACTCATACGGCGCCAAGAAACCCGAAGTCGCGGGTTCGGCCAGGGGGAGATCCGGTCGTCCCGGGTTCAAATCCCGGCGGCGGCACTATCCCTAACAAAAATTTCTCTAAGAAACCATCTACATAATTTAAAAGCTGTGAGAAACCATATTAGAGGAAAGGGTGGGGCCGTAGTCTAGCTTGGCTAGGATGCGGGGCTTGGGCCCCCGTGATCCGGGGTTCAAATCCCCGCGGCCCCACATAAATTTTATAGAAATTGAAAATAATGTTTAGAGACTAGCAGCTTGTAGATTTTCTCCATGTCGATATAGTTTTCGCTTTCAATTTCTTGTACCTTGTATCATTATTTTGCGGTCCTTCCTCCTATTAGACTATCAATAGATATATTCAGTGTTAATATGTCTTTAGATATATTTTTCCAATTAAGTATACCCAATAGAACAAGCTAGGAAAAAGGCGAGGAGCGAAATAGAGAAAAATAGCTAGACTACGCCTTTCTCTTCGAGATACGCTCTTATCCTCCCAATACCCTCCTCAATACGTTCTGGGGGCTCTGTTACGAATGTTAACCGGATATAACGATTTGTACCTGGAAGGAATGCTGAGCCCGGCAAGAAGACAACATGCTTCTTTAACGCTATATCTTTAGCGAATTCGACATCGGTCATGCCTAGCTTTTCTAGGTAGTACGATATGTCTGGGAACAAGTACATACCAGCCCGTGGCTTAATCAATTTGGCTTCTGGAAGATATTTTCTGACGGCCTCGAATGCCGCGTCTCTCCTTTTACGGTATTCTGGAATGACCTGCTTAAGATATAGTTCTTTGTAGCCTTTCTCGAGATATATCATTGCTAGTTTCTGTGAGATATTCGAGGCACTAATGCTTAGATAGCCCTTGACCTTCGCGGCTTGACGAATGAATTCCTCGTTGCCCCATAAGTATCCTAGCCTAAACCCAGGTATTGCCAGATCTTTGGAGAAACTATCGATAGATATTACGGTTTCTTCGGCCCCTGGATATCTCTGAATCCAGACATGTTCGCCCTCATAGTATATGTGCTTATATGCTTCATCAAAGAATACCCACCTACCATGATCTACCGCCAAGTCTACTATGAGTTTTCCTATCTCCTCAGAGATGACCCTACTCGTAGGATTGCCTGGGCTCTCGAAAAGGACCGCCTTAACTCTGGTTATCTTATCCTTGAGACACTCAGGATCAGGCTGGAATCCGTTATTAACGTCCTGTTCACAGTATTCCACTCCTATTCCGAGCAGTTTTGTGAGGCCCCAGTATACACTATATGTCGGGGCAAGTAACAATACTTTATCTCCATTGTCCAGGCCTGTTAGGAGCGATATAGTTATTGCTTCGGCACCACCAATAGTTACAAGCACCTGCTTATCTGGATCAATAGTTATTCCACTGTATTTTTTTATATCCTCTGCAATAAGATGGCGAAGCTTCGGATATCCTTTGCTAGGAGCATAGCTTGAGGTTTGGAAAGGCTTCTCTAGCAACGTTTTTGTCAGATCTTTAAGTGCCTCGCTGTAGGGTGGAAAACCGGGTTGACCTGCATGGAAGCTTATCACATCCATGCCCTTGAGCCTAAGCTCGAGGGCAAGGTCAACAAGTACTCTGTGGGGTGACGTCTCAGTAACCATGACTCTTCTAGATAGACTAGGCATTATTGCCACCTCTCCACATTATAACAGGTTTATAGATTTATTAGTTGAATATTTTAATGTTCACAACAGATCCAGGACATTATACCATATCGAACAATAACTAGAGGTAGGAGAAATGAAATGGTAGCCGGGCGGGGATTCGAACCCCGGTCACGGGGGTTCCTCCCGCCTGGTGGCGGACCAAAGCCCCGCATCCTTGACCGCTAGACGACCCGGCTATCTCCGGTATCTCTATACTCTCTAGATTTTATCTAGGGTTTTAATTCTTAGCGGGCAGTGAAGAACATTATGTTTATAAATACAGACAGGGTAATGTTTAATATCTTGTTCTTCTGAAGGTTTTTAACGATTATGGAAAAGTTTAAAAAGGCATATAATAAGGTAAGACTAGTTGAACATCCCGGGTGATCGTTTTGAAATATTTTCCAGAAGAGCCTCCTTCATCTTCCGAGTGCCCGGAAGATAAAATAATATATGATCCAGAGCGTGGCGAGTATATCTGTCTGCTTACTGGTGAAGTCATTGAAGAAAGAGTGATCGATGAGAGACCCGAATGGAGAGCGTTTACGCCTGAGGAGAGGGAAAGGAGAAGCAGGATCGGTGGTCCACTTACAAGTACGGTCCACGACCGAGGCCTAGCCACAGCTATAGACTATACAAACAAGGATGCGACAGGCAAGAGATTAGAATTGTCAAAGAGGCTCAAAATGCAAAAGCTACGTAAATGGCAGGCAAGATCACGTATTCAAAGTAGTATTGAGCGAAACCTTGCTCAGGCGATGAACGAGCTGGACAAATTATCTGATCACTTGAATCTACCTAAGAATGTTCGAGAAGAAGCAGCTAGAATATATCGTAGAGCCGTCGAAAAGGGACTAGTTAGAGGTAGAAGTATTGAGAGCGTGATCGCTGCTGCAATATATGCTGCCTGCAGGGAATTGAAAGTACCACGTACACTAGACGAAATAGCCAGGCACACGAAGAGCAACAGGAAAGATATCGCTAGATGCTATAGACTACTACTTAAAGAACTAGACATAAAGGTTCAAACAAGCGACCCGATAGACTTTGTGCCAAGAATAGCTCATGCATTGGGATTAAGTGGTGCAGTGATGAAGAAGTCGGCCGAGATCCTACATAAGGCTCGGGAACTTGGTGTTACAGCGGGTAAGGATCCTGCAGGCCTAGCTGCAGCCGCAGTATACATTGCCGCGCTTCTCCTTGGGGAGCGTAGAACGCAGAAAGAAATAGCTCATGTTGCTGGTGTGACCGAGGTAACTGTTAGGAATAGGTATAAGGAGTTGGCGAAGGAACTAGGCATAGAACTTCCTTCTCAATAAAAACCATCTTTTTGGTTTCTCTATCTTCTTGCCCAGCATCAGTCTACTATTATCACGTTTTCTGGTGGGTACCCTAGTTCGTCGATAAGTATCTGTTTTACTCTATGGCGATGATCTCCTTGTAGCTCTATTTTTCCATCTTTTACTGTTCCGCCGGTTGCAAGTCTTGATTTAAGTTTCTTTGCGAGCTTCTTTAAGTTCTCAGGGCTATCTACTAGCCCCTCGATTATTGTTACTTCTTTGCCGAACTTTCTCCTGTCTAGCCTTATCTTGATAACTTGTTGTTCACGTATTAATTGCTCACATATTTCTGGTGGTAGCCCGCCACAAATTGAAGATAGGTCGGAACTCATCTTCCTTTCCAACCTGAGTATCTTGTTCCAGGTCTAGGTCTTGTATTGAAGGTTTAACCTTATAAAACTTATATGGGTGTTAACAAGTAGTACCTATACGCAAGGGGTGGTGTATAAATGGTTAGATACAAGTGCGGTAGGTGCGGATACGAGTTTGATGAGGAACAACTCCGCCTTCTTCCTGGAATTAGATGCCCTAATTGTGGATATGAGATAATATACAAAGTTGCTGCAAACTTCAGGCTGGTTAAGGCTGTTTAATCTATTCTTGCCTCAAAATCGTCGTTATTTCTACAAGTAGTTTTGCAGCTAGTAAACTAGTGATATCGTTTACATCCTCGAGAGGATTAACTTCAACGATATCACCAGCCACTAGTTTGCCGTGGGTATGAATAAGTCTCAATAGTTCAATAACATTGATAGGATTTAGGCCCATAGGCTCTGGGTTGGAGACGCCAGGCGCGAATCCAGGATCTATTCCATCCATATCTATGCTGAGATAAATCCTCCTATCTTTTATAATTTCAATAAGTTCTTTTCTATGGTCTCTATCTATGTCGGATGGCATGTAAATCTTGATTTTGTCTTTATGTGCTTCAGTATACTGATACTCTTCAGGCGATATTGCTCGGGCGCCCACATAGATTATGGGTAGCCCTGTCTTCTCGGTTATTCTTCGCATAACTGTAGCGTGACTATACTTGTTGCCGAGGTACTGGTCTCTCTGATCAAGATGAGCGTCAATAACAACTATCAGATCTATTTCATCACTTATGGCTTCAATGATAGGTAGTGTAATCAGGTGTTCTCCACCCAGAACTATGAAGTTCTTGGAATAATCTTCTATAACACCCTTTACCACGTTCTTTATTCTCGTCAAAGATTCTATCACATCGCCCGGCGGTAGAGTGATGTCTCCTAGATCATTGAATATTATTAAATCTTCTACAGGCCTTGACGTGATCATCGAGAAAAACTCCAAATTGCATATCGCGTCTCTGATGCTTTTTGGCCCAAATCTTGTTCCTGGTTTGTAACTTGTTGTCCAATCCATGGGAGCACCAAGTATTATGAGGCCTTCATCCCCTTCGTTGCATGGTATTTTCGGATGATCTGTTAAGAGATGCATCCATGCAACCAAGGCGTTATCGCCACGCACAAAGCATTTATGACCAAGCGCCAAAATATCTAGGACAATACGAGCTGATATATATTTGGGCTGGAAGCAATGATTGCTAATAATGATAAGTACGAGATACTCGTTAAGATCGCGAAGAAGAGAGGAATATTCTGGCCAGCTTTCGAGATATACGGCGGTGTAGCGGGATTCTATGAGTATGGACCCATTGGTGTCCTGATAAAAAGGCGGATAATTGATGAATGGTTGAGACAAGTAGTTTATGGGCGTGGCGGCCTAGTAGTAGAGGTTGATACGCCAATAATAACGCCACGAATAATTCTGAAGGCGAGTGGTCACGAAGACAACTTTACTGATCCGGTTACGGAGTGCTTGAAATGTGGTAGGATGTTTAGAGCGGATCATCTAATCGAGGAGAGACTTGGAATTAACGCTGAGGGATTACCCCTGGATAAGATGGCCGAGATAATCCGTCAGAATAACATACGGTGTCCAGTTTGTGGAGGCGAG
>JALSQP010000133.1 GCA_026985375.1 Desulfurococcales archaeon
ACTCGACACGGCCAGACTCCAGCAGACGCTCCGGATAATACACGAGTTCATCCTTCAAACTCCAACTAAAAGTAACCCTCTCCCAGTCGAGCCCCTCATCTTCAACCAAGAACTCCAAAGTAGTCAATGCCCCATAGAGAACAGCGAGAGAAAACGACGCCCTCGTACGCAAAAGCTTCTGCTCCTTACCACCCATCGCCCACAACCCAGGGAACAACCATACCTACTAACAGGTCCACGGCCCTACTATATAATTAACCGGGAATATATTCACACTATCATAGGAGACAAGAGAACAGAGGTTCAATTCATGAAACAAACAATAACAAAGGAATCCATCATCGCACTAATAGACGAAGTAGGAATTATAGTAGCAGTAATCCTAATAGTCCTCTACATGCTCTACAGAGAAAACCTCCTATCAGTAGAAAGCCTACTAATCATAGCGTCCATAACAATACTCGTGTCAATACTCGTTTCCTACAAGATAATAGAAACCTATAGAAAACCACCAGCAATAGGAGAAGAGGAGCTCATAGGAAAGAGAGGACTAGTAATAGAGGACCTTGATCCAGAAGGAAAAATACTCATAGAAGGAGAAATATGGAGAGCAAGATCCATATCAGGCCATATACGAGAGGATAAAGAAGTCATAGTACGTGGAGTAGAAGGCCTAACCCTAATAGTGGAGGAAATACAAAAATGAGTAAATGCCCCTGCAGAAAAGAAACAGATCCATACGATCTACTAACATGTCTAGCGCCTCCAGCCGGAGAATACGAGACCAGTATACAGCTAGGCGAGAATCTAAGACTAGTAATCAATAACACAGGACTATACATTAGGAGAATCTCCACAGACGAGTTCCTCCCCTACATCAATACATACGATAAAAAGATCGATAAAGAAACCCTCGAAGCCTATAACATCACACGCGAAAAAATCAAGACACTAATCTGTAAAAACATACAGAATCTAGAAGACGCAGCACTACACGGATCAACTAAAGCCAAAGATCTATTGGAGGCATGTAACCAGCTAATAGAAGAAATACAAGAAAAATATTGTAAATAGTATGGATACCCTACTAGTCCCCCTCTAAATATAGCGAAATTACTTTATGTATTCTCGTCCAATAACTTCCCTAGCAATAATGTACCTCATTATGTTCTGTGCTCCCTCAGCACCGACATAATATGATAATGCCCCTATGAAGCTTCTAGCGATATTAGTCTCCTTAACATATGAAGCGGCTCCATATAGGCTCATTGCTAGCGATAGTATCTTAAACGACGTCTGCACAGCCTTGAGCTTAGCCGAGGCCGAGAAGAAGTTCAAATCCTTAGGCTTCAGTCCGGGCTCCTTCTTGATATAGATCCTGTCAGCCATCCAAGCAGCCTTGTATACGAGAAGCCTCGCGGCCTCCAGCTCCATAGCAGCCTCCGCGATAGGGAAGCTTACACCCTGGAACTTGGTTATCGGGCGCTGATCCTCATACATTAACCTACCGCGACTCCACTCAATCGCTTGCTCAAGACCCCATCTAGCCGCCCCAATATTAGCTGCCGCAACCAGTATTCTTGCAAGAGTAAAC
>JALSQP010000134.1 GCA_026985375.1 Desulfurococcales archaeon
AAGCCTCCTTTTCCTAAGCATCATTTTGAGCTCTTCGCGATCCATGAGCTCTAAACCCTTAATTTCTTTAAGCACTCGGCGTGCTTCTTCCCGAACACTTGGTTCTAAGTCCTTCAGAACATCTTCAATGATCTCCTTCTTGCTACGTTTATCTCTGTAGAGAGACAATCACGACCCCAAAAACATGTTCTTAATTAATCCTTCATATCTTCCTATATTTAATGTTTAATAATATTGTCAGGACATATACTAAAAGACCGAATTGTTGATACTCACTGGATAGATCCTAATGCTTCTTATGAGCTCAGTATTGATCATCAAGGGATCCTTGTTGAAGCCTATAATGTCAGCATAGCATCCGGGCAGGAGAGCACCCAGAGAATGATCGCGTAAAAAGAATGACGCCGTTCTCGTATAAAGATGAAGCGCATCTATGAGTTCTAGTTTCTCATTAAGTGTATATTTTTCGTATGGACTTCCAGGATCTCTCGTGACTGCACAATATAGTCCGTCACGGGGATCGATCGGCTCTACTGGGCAATCCGTTGAGAAGCTTATTATTGTTCTCTCCATGAGTGAACGGAACCTATACGCCCATTTGACTCTATACCCTATCCTCTCCATTATCCATTTGTCTGATACTATGAATCTCGGCTGTACGCTTATAAGTGGTTTTATCTTACGTATCATTTCCAGCTGGTCATCTCTGACGAGACTCGCATGCTCGATCCTGAGCAGATGCCTATATTGCTTGAATTGATAATAGGCTTTCAGAACTTCGTCCAGCGCCGCATCACCGATAGCATGGATAGCCACTTGTGCGTCGATCTTGACAGCTTCTTTGACGTACTTTCTTATTTCATCATGTGTTAGGAGTAGTTTTCCACAATTACTTGGTTCGTCGTTATAGGGTGTTGAGAGATATGCCGTCCTAGTACCTAGAGCGCCATCGGCGAGCAGTTTTATCCCGAGAACACTAACGTTTCCTCTTGTCCTATCTCTCCACCGATAATATTCCTCGACCCAGTCCTCCTGTCTAGGATAAATGTAGACGTACACCCTTATTCTCATCTCTCCACTTCTTTCTGCCCCCAGCAAGGCCTCCATGCATTGCTCATCACAACCTGCAACAGCTATGGTGGTAACACCGTGTCTCAGAATATAATTTTGAGCCTCTAGTATCATGTTAATGAAATCCTCATTTTTGATCCGGCTCTTGATCCAGGAGTATGTCTTCCATAGTGCATCTTCGACGAGAATGCCTTTCTCCAGATCAACTTGATCTTTTGGAAGGGTCTCTAGAAGCGTCTTCAACCTCTCAATACCAGCTGTGTTGAGGAAACCCATGTGGCCGCTCTTATGTATTAGGAGTATGGGATGGTCAGGAATGAATGAGTCTAGTTTGTTTTTATCAATAATTTTATTGTCGATGAACAAGTTGTGGTCGAATCCCCGCCCGACGATCCATTCCCCTATACTGTTCTTTGCAATCAATATTCGCTCCGCGAGTTCCTTCATACTAGTTATTTTGGACAAGTCTATTGTCCGTAACATGAACGCGAGAGTGTCAATATGCATATGTGTGTCTATGAAGCCCGGCGCTAACACGTAATTATATTTCCTCTTCTCAGCCCCGACGGCTGAGGCTTTCTTTTCAGCATTAAGCCCGTAAGCTATAACCTTACCCCTATATACGAGTAGCTT
>JALSQP010000135.1 GCA_026985375.1 Desulfurococcales archaeon
GGGGTTTATTCTTAGTATAGTTCTCTACGGGCTTTGTTAATCCTACCTTGAATGCAAGCTCGTTTAACATGATTTCTTTCTTTCGGAGTTTTCTATAGAGGGTTTTCACCTGGTTTTCAAGCCATTCTTTTAACTCGACAAAATCCTCAGGGTTTTCCGCCTGTTTTAGCCTCTCAGTCAATTCTGTGAATAGTTTCTTAAGGAATTCCGGCGTATTCCTCTTTTTAGCCACCATCCCCTTGATCTCTATGCCTCCTTCAACATATCTACCGATGTAGTTCTTCTTAAGACCCGAGAAAAGCGCGTATTTGAAGATCTTATCCACATCTATTTCTAGGCCTAAATTTCTCGAGACCCACTCCTGTAGTTTAGCCAACTGCTCAGGAGTGGGATCCCATAGGAATATAGAGTCTGTGTCGCCGTATAGAACCTTAACACCTATTTCGGCTGCTTTTCTTAGTATGGCGTATAGGGATCTCCTACCCAATGCGGTAACACTCTCAGCCATCGATGGAGAGTAGAGAGGAAATGTTGATGCTCCGAATACACCGTAGCTAGCATTTATGAATACTTTCATAGCTCGTTGAACAACGTCGTACCAGGTCCTTTGGTCCTCCGGTATGTCCTTACTTTTAGCTCTCTTTTTGTAGAGTCCTACACGGAAATCTCTTAGTAGGCCGGTTATCTGCGCAGTTAAGCCTGGACGACTTATGCAGACAAAGTGTATCTTCTTCCCCGTCTCATCTATAACAGGGATTCTCTGGTTTTCGGGGCATTTTTCGTAATCCACGGTTTCGTAACTCAAATTATATCTCTTTATTATGCTGGGATACAGCGATGCAACGTCAAGAACAATTATATTGAAGAAGACTCCCTTCGGAGGCTCTATAACTAGCGCTCCAGCATATTTTTTGCCTTCAATTGTTGCCTGTGTTGCGCTTGATTTGCTATGGTTCTTTATGTCCTCCGGCTCTGGTATGAGATAGCCGAGTCTTCGATGCTCCCAGTAGAACTGATTTTGGATCCACTTGGATATACTCTTTCGACATATATCTTCTATACTGGTTTTAGCAATACGAGCTAATAGGATCATGAGCCTCCATACAAGTTCTTTATTGAACAGTGTTAGTTGCAGTGTTATTAGGGCGTCTCTAAAGTTGTATGCTATGAGCCTGCCATAGGGGAGTTCTCCTATGTTTCCTTCGATTTCGAGCTTTGATATTCCCAGTAGTGCTGAGGCTATAGTGTCAAGGTTCTCCTCCTGATATTTTCCACCGAATGCATAGGATTTAATTGAACGGTTCTTGAAAAACTTATATAGGTCTAAATGTATTGAGGACTCAATCTTTATCATGTCTTCATGAAATCTAAAAGGTAAAAGTTCTTTTGGTATTCCGATCCTTAGGGCCCTATGATATAAGTAGTTTAGGTCGAAGTTATCACCGTTGAATGTTATCATGATTGGGTATGACGCAAGAACGCGGATTGCCTCCATTATAAGAGCTTCTTCACTATCATAGAACTCTATTGTAGCGTCCATGGGATATTCTTCAGGGATTTCTCCCCAGCGATGTTCTCGGGCAAGAAGTAGTACGCGTTTGTATCCATCGTTCCCGACAAATGCAATACTAGTCACGGGATACTCTGCTGCAACGGGATGCGGCACTCTTCCCCTAAACGGGGTGTATACCTCGATGTCTACAGCAACTCTTCTCGCTTTTGGTGGTTTTTCCTCGAATAATGGTAGCCATTGAAGGGCTAGCTTTCTTGTTTCTTCATCCTCCCCTCTGAATATGTTTTTAACAGTATTCACGACTTCTTGTGGTATCATTGGTTTGATTAAGCGGAACGGTTTTTTGGTATTAGTAGAGTTGATGCGATATCTCATACCGGGGATTAGTTGGTAGTCAAATACATAGTTCTCATGATATTTAATATGCGCCTCCCATGCTCGGGGCACTTTTCCTCTAAGCTTAGCAACACTAAGTGGATCTTTAGTTATTATTTTTGTTAAATGTACTTCTTCATTAGTTAATGGATTTATCTTAGTTACGGTCTCGATAGAATCGAAACCGGGGTGATTAATAATTTCTTTTATTTTACTCACTTCGGTAGGAGGTAGATCTGTGAGAAAGTATGGTTTATGTCCTGCAGGATCAGGTAAATACATGAGTTTTTCTCCATCAAGACTAATGAACTCAAGAACAGCTTTTCCTAGTTCACCATCATAAAACACGCCTAACAAATAAGCTGGTTCATCAAGCTTTTTAACCCTCCTATCTGGAACAAGGCGATAAACATCCTTTATTTTATCGATTTTCAATGATTATTTACCCCGTGCTCTTTAGTTTCAATAATGCTTCAGCTATATCGCCTTTCGTCTCAACGAGCGCTTTCCTTGCCTCTTCTTTGGAAACACCTGTTTGTGAAACAATGAATTCTATATCTTCGTCGCTGATTTCGATCTCTGCTTCTTCCTCTAGTGACTCTTCGTGTAGACTGCCGCCCGTTATCTGAAATATATTTGTGCCTCTAGCAAACATTTGGAGGACTTGGGGCGAGTCTATTACTATCTTTTTCGATGAGAGTATTATTTCAACTCTTTTTACATTTTCGAGTTCTCGTAGTTCTATCCCCATTCTTTTTAAAGCTCGTCTCAGTTCTCTTGGACTTATTCCTGGTAGCATCTTATACACCTATTGCTTCTATTCTTCTATTCTAATAACTAGCTGGTCTTAAAGGATATTATCCATAATTAAGGAGTGCATGTGAAGATACTATTAATAGTGGGATAGTTTGTAGTCTGTTACAATGGTGTTAAATTATGGCAAAAATAAAGATTCTTGGTGGAGGCGGCGAAGTCGGAAGAGCCGCTTACTTGGTTAGTGATCGGGGCCAAAATATCCTTCTTGATTATGGAGTTAATTTTGACGAAAACGATAGGCCGCAGTTTCCGGGACATGTGAGACCTGTAGATCTAACAGGTGTTGTTATCACACACGCTCATCTGGATCATATAGGGGCTGCCCCCCTCCTATACATTACTGGTCATCCACCAATAGTTATGACAAAACCAACTCTTGATATTGGTCGTTTGCTTATTAGAGATTTTCTCAAGATAAATGCTTTCTATATAGACTATGATCTTGAGGAAGTCGAAAATATGAGTACAAAAACAATTGCTGCAGAATATGGTCAGGAGATAGAGCTTGGCGGGTTCAGAGTTCTACTAACGAGTGCAGGACACATACTTGGAAGTTCCATGGTATATTTGGAGACCCCTTCGGGACATAGAATCCTTTACACTGGTGACATCAATACCATTCAGACATGGACCCTGTCAAAAGCGGAATTATGGCCAATAAAGATAGACACTCTGATCATTGAGTCGACATACGGAAGCACTAAACATCCTCCTCGACATGAAACCGAGCATCGCTTGGCTAGTGCTATAGAAGAAGTGCTGGATTCTGGAGGGGTTGTCTTAATACCAGCATTTAGTGTTGGGAGAACGCAAGAAGTCATGTGTCTTGTTCATGCAGAAGTTCCTGGAGCGGATATCTACATAGATGGGATGAGTAGAGAGATCACTAGTATTTATTTAAGACACAGGACATATCTCCGCGACCCGAGTCTTTTCGAAAAAGTTGTTGAACATGTGAGGTTTGTTAGAGGATGGCAGGATAGGCGAAAGATCTGGCGTAGGCCCGCAGTGATTATTTCTTCTGCAGGGATGCTGAAGGGAGGCCCTAGTATCTACTATTTGAAGAAGATTGGCGATAACCCGAGCAATGCCATATATTTAGTTAGCTATCAGGCCGTAGATAGTCCGGGCCATAAGCTTTTGGAGACAGGAGGTATAGATGAGTTCGGAATCGATAGAGTTAATGCCCGTGTAGAATGGTTCGACCTATCTAGCCATGCTGGTAAGGATGGCTTATTGGATGTTGTGAAACGATATAAGAATGTTGTCCAGAACATAATCATCGTCCATGGGGAACCCGATTCATCTAGTAATCTCGAGAGAATAATTCGTGAAGAAATAGGTGAAGATATTAGCATGTTTAGGCCGCTGAATGGTGACGAGATAGTTCTCGATTAAAACATTGATTAGAACTCAACTACTTCAGGGCAATTTAGTTCTTCCAGCACCTTGTCGACTTCACTGATGGGTATGACCAGGGTAACGAGCTTGCGTTTCGTGCGCACCTTGATCTTGGCTTTTCCACTTTTCTCATCCTTTACAACTCTGCATTCTATGGCTTGCGGAATGTATTGTTTGAGCTCATCTACACTACTTACCTGTATGGGTGCCAACACTGTTTACCTCCAGCATTAATTGTTGTTATTGCCAGGAGAACTTCACGTCTATGATGATTTAAAAAGATGGCGCCGGGGCGGGGATTCGAACCCCGGACCACCGGGTCCCTGCCAGGCTTCGAACCCGTGGTTAACAGCCCGGCGCTCTACCTGGCTGAGCTACCCCGGCTCCGGCTATTTGATAATACTGTGTTGGGTTTTATTATTTTCGGAAGATTCTGAAAAATATTTTCGTTATCCCCTCTATCATAAATATGCTATCAGGTTAGTGGGTGGACTAGTATTGGCTCGATACACTGTTAATGTAACTATAGATTTGAGACTACTAGCAATTAAACTAAGGGAGAGCGGCAAAAGATTTGTCAAAGTCCATGAGATAGCATATGATCTGGCTGTCTCACCAAGGACTGCTGGAAAGATTCTCAACAGTATGGCGAGACTAGGCTATCTTATTAAATGGAGTGATAGTGTCTATATGGTAGTCTATGAAAAACCGAGGAGAAATATTGGCATCTCCGACGATATTATCGCTAGAAACCTATGAAGTCCTCTGGCTTCGGCGGCTCCGGCTTCAGGCCTTTACGCTCTCTAATCTTTCTCACTATATCCATCAGCATGCTGTCAGGTACAGGTGCCCATCTACTGAACTCTTGTCCCCAGATAGCTTTGCCAGCAGTTGCTCCTCTCAGTTGCTCGGCCAAATCAAATGTTTCGGCAACAGGAATTTCTGCCAAGATCCTTGCGACCGGTCCCTGCTGGGAGACCTGCAATATTCTTCCCCTCTTTTTCGTTATTATTGTTGTTATATTGCCTAGGTACTCTATAGGCGCCTTTATATCGAGCTTCTGTATAGGCTCTAGTAGTGTTGGTTTGGCGGTTAACATGCCAGCGTAGATGGCGTTTCTTATAGCAGGATAGATCTGTCCCGGACCGCGGTGTGCCGGGTCTTCATGTACTACTGCATCATGGAGCTTGACCTTAACTCCTCTTACAGGCTCCATTGCTAGCGGTCCTTCACGCATGGCTAGTCTGAAACCCTGTATTATAGTGTCTTTGACCTCACGTAGGTGCTGTACACCCGAGGTTAGGTCTATGAATACGTTGATTGTTTCGTCAATGGCCCATATCCTTCTTGCTTCATCGGCGGGCCATCCTGCCTGTTCACGCAATATCTTTGCACGTTCTTTTGTATCCATATCTTCAGTTATTATGCCATCGTGAATCAGCTGTATGGTCTTCTCGTCGAGCGGCTCGACGCTTATGTAGAACTTGTTGTGCTTGTTGGGTGATTTGCCTTCGAATATTTTACTGGCGGTTCTTATGCTCTCACGGTATACAATTACTGGTGGTGAAGCAACTACTTCTAATCCGTAGTTCTCCTTCAGGAATGTCAGCGCTATTTCGATGTGGAGGGGACCCATACCGCTTAGTAGATATTCTCCCGTCTCCTCGTTGATCCTTACTACCAGGCTTGGATCCTCAATGCTTAGTTTATGGAGAGCCTCTATTAGTTTGGGCAGGTCACGCGGATTCTTTGGCTCTATAGCGACGGTTACCACGGGTTCGCTGATAGTTCTTAGTTTTTCGAACGGCACCATTACCTCCTGATACTTTATATCTACAACGGTCTCTCCCGCTCTAGCTTTATCTAATCCTAAGACGGCCGCAATGTTTCCTGCAACTATTTCATCGGCTATTTCTCTGTATGGACCCATGTAGAGGCTTACTTGGAGGATCTTCTGTTTAGTCCTTGCGTTGACGAGCCATACTTCTTCTCCGGGATGTAGTGTTCCTGAGAATACACGTCCTGTTCCTACGAGTCCTGCGTGGGGATCTATGCGCATGTCATTAATCAGCATTACAACGGGTCCATTAGGATCTGCTTCGAGCATTGCTTTTCCAATCTCACTATTAAGGTCTCCATGCCAAATCTTCGGAATCCTGTATTTCTGGGCTTCCCTAGGGTTTGGTATGAATTTCACAACCATATCCAGGATTGCTTCATGTAGTGGTGCGAGTTTCTGTAGTTCTGGAAGGGCGTCTTTACCTTTCTTGTAGAGATCTATTATATCGCTAAACTTTATTCCACGCTGCTTGGCCATGGGAACTGTGAAGCCCCATCGATCACGTGCTGAGCCAAAAGCAACATGTCCTTTTGCAGGATCTAATTGCCACTTAGTCTTGAACTCTGGGTCAGCATAAATTGATATTAGCTGGTTAATTTCTTTTATTATTTGTATGAATCTCTGTTGTATCTCTTGAGGACTTAGCCTGAGCTCCTTGATCAACCTGTCTACCTTATTGATAAATAGTACTGGTCGTACACGTTCTTCGAGAGCCATTCGTAGGTACATCTCTGTCTGGGTCATTACACCCTCAACAGCATCAACAACAAGAATAGCACCATCTAGTACTCTTAGGCTTCTAGTAGTCTTGGCTGAGAAGTCCACGTGGCCTGGAGTGTCTATTAGGTTAATAACATATGGTTTTCCTCGGTATTCGTGATACAGGCTCACGTTCGCTGATTTTACAGTGATTCCTCTCTTCTGCTCTACATCTAGGTAATCAAGCGCTAGAGCTTGTCCTGCGATCTTCTCTGAGATTATTCCTGCTGCTGCTAGCAATGAGTCTGATAATGTGGTCTTACCGTGGTCGACGTGAGCGGTTATACCGATGTTTCTTACCTGTTCGAGATTTTTCATTATCCTAAGTATTTCAGTTACTTGTTTGTATCTAGGCATATCTATCAACCTTGCACTTAGCCTGTTAAATATACTTCATTGGGTTGAAAATGTTGGTAACGATTTATAAAGCTTGTTTGCTTTTTCACAATATCCTTTTTTCTAAAATCCCATGTATTATGTTAACTACATATGTGAAATCGTGCTTAGCCGCTCCTTCA
>JALSQP010000136.1 GCA_026985375.1 Desulfurococcales archaeon
TCAATAATGTCGGGTCTGTTGGTCGCAACGACAAGGGTAATCCCGGCTTGCCTAGCTAGTTTACCGAGCTTTCTAGCAACTCTCTGAGCCGTTAGAGAGTCTAGATGAGCGGCAAACTCATCGATTATAAGGAGATTAGGTTTCTCTGCTAGTAGGCTTGCTAGTTTAGCTCTTTCTTTCTGACCAGTTGATAGTTCGACGAACTTGGCGCGGTAGAATACCGCGTCGCTTAGGCCGACCATATTCAGTATTTCAACTGCTTCTACAGGATCTCCTACCTTCATAGTTATGTGTTCGAGCAATGTCTCCGAACCAAACGAAGGCTCCGCCTCGCCGGGGAGAAGGTATGCTACCTTAGTATTGGACGGAACCCTGACATCTCCTTGGCTTGGACGGTAATTCTCATTGGTGCGGAGCTCGGGTTTAGCGGCTCCTATGATCATTCTTAGTAGGGTTGTCTTGCCAGCCCCACTAGCACCTACGACTACAACTACTTCCCGCGGCTTGATCTCGATATCTACGTTTCTTAAGACATATTTCTCAACTATTCTTCTCTCAACACCAAATGCAAGTAGGACTTCTCTAAGGCTGGGTGGTAGGCGCGAGACGTCCAGGACGCTACGATATATCTTGGTAAGTCCCTTCAAGACTATACTACCTGCTAAAACCTCCACACCACTGTATCTTGACCTATATAGGTTTCCTCTGTGCTTTCTGGCATAGGGGTCGGTCTCCAGGAATCTCTCTATGTATTTTCTTGCCTTCTCGGTCAGGGGATACATTAGCACTGGTCTACCACTCCCAGTATCCCACATATAATAGAATCCCGCCTTCTCGAAAAACGGGTTGTACTTTGCCATCATCGCTATTGTCTCTACAATATGTTTCCTCTTCTTCATCTCCGGGATTCTTCTAACCCTAATCCACTCAATCGCCGCTTTCACAGCAAGTATGCCGAGCCCGTCACCTCTGTAGTCCGGATGAACAACTACCCTCGCTATTCTCGCGGCGGCAGAGTTCGCGATCTTGAGAGCTTTCTTGCTTACTTCTTCGCCAACTATGGCTCTCGCTAATCTATGGCTCCCGTACAGCTCCCTGAGATCCTTGTATCGTGAAATAATGCTTATTCTCTCGCTGAGTGCTGTGGGCCAGAAGGTCGGGTGGAACCAGTCTTTTGGAAATACTTTTTCACGGATCATCTTCTGTATTCTGCCGTCGGGAAGCCTCCTGTTCATCAACGGTATTGGCGTATCTACTCTTACATAACCAACTATTCCAGGCTCATAAGGTTTCCTCGAAATTAGCTCGAGGACCAAGAACCTGCTACTCGGTATACTTCCACGTATTTCTTGAAGCTTCATTGGTATCCTACACCGTGGACATCTAGGTTGTATATTTGCCTCCATGTACTCGCCGCATCTGGGACACCTCCATATGGCTACGATCTCTTCTTTGCTTGCATAGTGGTGTTGCTCAAGATTCACAATATCCATATAATCTTCTTCAGATAAGGCTTCTCTTGCCATTATCCTGTACTCATAGACTTTCTTGATATTGAGGGGGTCTTTTCTCTCGAGAACATATTCCTTGCTCCAAGGAGGCCAGATAAGTACTTCTTCACCATTATGTATTCTATAAAGAACATAGTCCTGCGGTCCAAGAACCCATGTATTCCCTATCTTTTTAGGCTCATCCTTTATGATTATCTTTACCTTCTCGCCCCTACTGAACCATTGAGCAATAACACCAGTGGTCCACAGATTTACTATCTCATCCTTTATTTTAACAGGTATTATGCCGAACCACTTGTAGCCACGCCTACTCATCAGTTTAAATGGGTCTATCGCTACGGTAGCTTCTACCACTATTCCTTTTTCAACAAGGTGAGAGCCCAAGGTCTGATTTTACCTCATAACAATTATATTACATTGAAAAATTCTATTTGAAGAATATTAACGATTATCTAAGAACGCGCAGAATCAGCTATGATTGCAATTGCTTTTGCGAACAATTGTTTTAGATATTCCACTAGATCATGTAGTCCAACATATCCCTCAGCTCCAGCGGATAGTTGCGAATATCTTCCCCTTAGACCACTATGTCCTACCGGATTGTCAACGCATTTCTCATCAGATGCTATGTTGTTTAATGCATTGTAGAGTTTTATCTCGGTACAGCAAGCATGACAATATTTTAGGCCGAGATCACCGGCTACTCTCCATATATCAATTATTATGAAGGGCTTATGATACTTATTCCAAAACCACTGCGCGTATCTCTCGATTATACTATAGTTTCCACCATGTCCATTGACAATAATATATCCTTTTATCCGGAGCCTCCGTTCTAGCGATTCAATAATATCTGATATGAACTCATAATATGTTTGGAGCTTTATCGATATTGTTCCAGGCCATTCCAGCCACTCTATTGATGAACCATAGGGAAGCACTGGTAAAAGGAGCACCTTGTAGTTATACGATTCTTTTTCAATACTATGTATCAATAATTTGGCTAGCTTATCAGCGATAAAAGTATCGACACCAAACGGTAACTTGTTAAAATGATACTCTGTGCTTCCGAGAGGCAACAATACTATATATTCATATTTTTCATCAACCATGGATGCTGAGGATAGCTCAATCACATCCATGTATGAGCACCATATAGTATTATGTACTGGCCCCAAGTATTTGCCTGCCGAGCTCCCATATTAGTGCTTTGATCTGTTCAGGATACTTGTCACAGATTCTAGGAAAGCATCGGCAAAAACTACCTATTGCTGATGTTGGGCTCTCAGCATATCTGATATGAGGGGCTATATTCCAGGTCAGTGCATCGAGCCTATAAAGGGGTATTCCTGAATGTTGTTTGACGGTCTCCCATGCTCTAACAGGTAGTTTTGAGTATTTTATAGATATTAATTCCGAGACACATTTTTCTATGCTGTAATTACATCCTTTTACGACTCCTGAGCTAAGAGATATGAAGGCATTCCTCCTATCAATGGGCATGCCTACATCTCCGGAAACCTTTCTTCCGATAGCCTTACATATATACCAGTACATCTTGGATGCAAAGACTATTGTCTTGCCGGTTTCTCTTGAACCAGTAATCTTGGCTAAATCTCTGGCCAGCCTGGCTATATCGTCGGTGTACCCTAGCGGATTGATCATTATCTCAACACACATGTTTGAGCGATAGTATTTCTCCAACCTAACATACTTGTTGCGTAGCGATAATTTATTGAACCTGGAGATCCCTAGAAATTCCCTATGAAGAGCTAATAGATCACTACATTTAAGCTTCTCCGACACCAATGGTCTCTTGGCCAGTAAGAAATTGGCGAATTCCCTCCAATAGTCTTCGCCTTTACCAGTTAAGAAATAACTTGTGAGTGCATTAGCTATAACCATATTAGCAGCGATATTTGCCGGGATCTTCCTTGATAGTTCTCTTAGAGCTATATACTGCCTATCATGTTCTTCAATCAAGTCAATTATCTCAAGGATCTTGGGAAGAGATTTGAGAAATATACCTACTTCTCTACATCTTTTGATATCTATCATGTACATTTCTGGTCATCATTCAAGATGATATATTAACCGTTTAAAATACTAATTGAGTATCAAGCTACAGGTGATACGTACTTGAAGAGATACATAGTATTTATACTTAAAAAAGGAGATAATGTCGGTAGCCTTAAGGATTCAAAAGAGATACTCGTGCTGAACATAGACAATGGTGAATCCACTACCATAGATAACAAGTACTCTGACAAGGGAATAGATTTCCTCGAGGAGCTTTTCGATGAATATGATCCCTCACTAATATTTATATCAAATATAGACGATGAGACACGATTCAAGATAGAGGAAAACGGGGTCAAAGTCATCGAGACAGGACAACGAGATATTAGGGGATTACGTGAAGAACTATTTCTCTACTAAACAACGATTACATAGCCTTAGTATTATTGACACATTGTTGTTCTAAAACAATTTATTTCATTAAAACATAGTTATTACAGGTGCTAGTTCTTGCTAAAATTTCCGGAGAGCTTCATATTCGGAGTCTCCACTTCAGCATATCAGATAGAAGGAAACAACAAATATTCTGACTGGTGGCTCTTCGAGGAAATGGGTAAACTACCATATAAATCCGGTAAAGCAACCGATCATTGGAATAGATATCAGGAAGACATAGAGCTACTGGCGGATCTTGGAGTGGATATGTATAGGTTCTCGATAGAGTGGAGCCGAATCTATCCGGACAAAGACTACGTTAACTATGAGGCTTTATCCCGATATAGGGAAATAGTTGATTTACTGAGAGACCATGGAATAGAGCCCATGATAACGCTCCACCACTTTACCAATCCTGTCTGGTTCTACGAATTAGGTGGTTGGGAGAACCGGGAGAACATAGACTACTTCATTAACTATGTGGAGACCATTGCCAACGAATTCTCGGACGTAGAGTACTGGCTTGTCTTTAACGAGCCAATAGTATATATGTTGGAGAGCTATATCGAGGGACACTGGCCTCCTATGAAGAAAAACCTCTTCATAGCGGAACAAGTAGCCGCTAATATGGCTTACGCGTATACAAGAGCCTATGAAATACTACACAATATAGGCAAGGTAAGCATAGCCAAGAACATGGTTTACTTTGAGCCATACAGTGATAAGGATAAAGATGTACAAGCTTGTCTAAAGGCTGAACAAATGTTCAACTGGAGCTTCATCGACGGGATACTCTCCGGCAAACTCAGAATAATAAGGAAGGAATATGATGTACCAGAGTCGGAACTTGACTTCATAGGGCTAAACTACTATACTGGTATGAAGGTAAAATATACTCTAAACCCGCTGAAACTTCATCTTGACGTAGAGCCCATAAAGACGAACAAATGCACACTCATGGGCTACTGTATCTATCCCAGAGGGCTATACGAAGTCCTCAAGAAGACGTGGAACAGGTATGGATTACAGATTATAATAACAGAGAACGGGGTTGCTATGAAAAACGATGAGGATAGAATACTATCGATTGTAAGGCACCTACAATACACGCATAAAGCATTGGGCGAGGGCGTCGATGTTAACGGCTACTTCTACTGGAGTATTCTCGACAACTTTGAATGGGATAAAGGTTACGATAAAAGATTCGGTTTAGTAGAAGTCGATTATACCACGTTCAAACGTAAGCCCAGGAAAAGCTTCTATGCATACAAGGAGATAATCAAAAACAGGTGCATCCCCGACGATCTACTTGAGAAATATGGGGAAAGAGTATCATAGGATATTCTTATAAGTTTTTGAATACATCTAGCTTATATTAGGCAATACAGTGTTGCCAATAATCTCTACAATTTTATCGGAGGAGGTAATAAACTATGTGTGCAGGCTCATATGTTTCGGACGACGAGCTCCAAAAAGCCCTCGAGAAAAAATCCGAGAAAACCATGAGTGAGAAACAGCGCTGGATACAACGTATGCTGAGAAGCGCCAAGCACCACCACAAGATATGTCCGTACTATGACAAGAAAACAGGAATGTGCTTCATAGCACTAGGCGAGAAATGCGATCGTGACGGTAGATATGATAATTGCCCAAGATTCCTCAAATTCCTCGATGAAAAGTACGAGTACTACAAGTCTAGGAATCTCCCATTACCAGTGGACTTTGCCGACATCGTTATTGCTCCATTCTGAGTTTTTTAACATGTTTTAAATAACCACTCTAACAATTATTCTCAATTAAGACAATAAGATAACGCATGGAAAGGTGCTCTAGCTTGTCCGAGCATTCTGAGAGTAAACCTGAGACAAAAATGTATTCGATCAAAGACCTGGACAAAATATGGATCGAATATGATAAGCAGAACGATATACTGTACATCAACTTTGGATACGACATAGAAGAGGCGGACGAGGAGTTCCTGAGTAAGGATGAAGACATAATAGTGAGGATAAAAGATGGACGTGTAGTATCCATTATGATTATGAACTTTAGTGGGAAAGCCGGGATAATGATCTATTAGCGCTCAATATAATGTACTACTATCAGTCGCTTATCAAACGATCCTATTTTAGAAAACAATTCAACAGGATCAGTATCGCCGTAAGCGTGAATATCTATGTAGATTTTATTACCATTATAGCTTACAAGAAGAATAGAATCATCCAGTATGAGAAAAAGCGTTGAAACAAAACCATTGGTCTTCAAATACCTCCTCGGCTTAAGCTTTTCGAGGAGCTTATCGGAGAACTCATCAAAATCACTAATCCTCTGCTTGATTTCCACCATTAAATGACGCAACCATCAACACCAAGCCATAGAATTGTGGTGCGGGGGGTGGGATTTGAACCCACGCAGGCCTACGCCACCGGGTCCTCAACCCGGCGCCCTATGGGTAATTTCTCGGGTTCTCGATATAAAGTTAACTACGCTAATATAGAACCAATCGTAGATAACCATGAACTAGATCGTTTCTACAAGTGGTGCCTCGAAACCAGCTCCGAGTCCACGTGTAAACAATACGTATCTTATCTCAGAAAGAAGCTAAACATGGGTAATAAGTGGAGCATACTAGCATATAAGAAGTATGCAAAGTATAGGGGCGACAAAGAGCTCTGGGAAGCACTCAGGGTTAAGCATAGTAGGCCAGACCTGTATGTTCCTAGTGATAAACAAGTATTCGAAGCACTAGAGAGAGCATGCAGTATATCAGAGAAGCTATGCTGGGTCTACAAGCTACTAATATACAGTGGAGCCAGGCTGAAAGAAGTAGTAAAGGCATTATCCATGGAGCAATGGATCGAGGTAAACGGGTTCTATAAACTAGCACTATCCTGGATACGTGGTAAGAAACAATCATTCTACATATACAGCGTAGAAAAACCACCAGCAATAACGGTATCGGACAAATGGGTAAGAAACACTACTAAGCGGACACTCCTAGGAGCAAAATACATCAGGAAATGGGTAGCCACAAAAATGCTGAGCCTAGGAATTCCTGAAGAGATAGTCAACTTTATACAAGGCAGAACACCCAGCCAAATACTCAGCAAACACTACCTGAAACTCTCAACACTTGCCGACCAATACTATCCAAGATACGCTGAATGGAT
>JALSQP010000137.1 GCA_026985375.1 Desulfurococcales archaeon
AGAAGTAATCGTAGCATTAGCACCAAGAGACGAGGAACTACCAGACATGGTACTGGAAACCATCAAGGAGAAAGGCCGTCCCATGATGTTCATTGAGCTCGTCAAAGAGTTCAGCGGTATCGCCGGGGAAGACAGGCTAAGACGGGCAGTTAACCACTTACTAGCGCTTGGCAAGCTCGTCGAGTTCCCAGATGGGGGCCTGGGGCTACCCGGCATGAAATATGTGCCGCGTAGAACCAAGCGTAGAAGAAGAAGGAGAATGCCTAGGCTAATGACCGATATAGTCGGCGAAGAAAAGGTCTACTACAGGCCGCCAATGCAGTGATTTTGAGGATACAGATGTTTCTGCATACTTCTGCTATCCTAGTACTATTTCTAACAACTATCCAAAAATCATATCTTACTTACTAGACTTACAGTTTATTTCATCATTTTTTATTATAACACCATATCTCTCCTGAAGCTCGCAGAGAAAATCATCTGGAATAATCGCGACTGCCCCTCTGCTCGTTACAAGCTTATACGCTTTGGGCAGTAGCTTAGATATAGTTGCTTCTTCAACTATCCAGTCAACATATACCGGAGTCCTCGTCGTCCTAACAAACCCTCTTTGTCTCTTAAATCCATACTTATCCACGTATATCTCGCCAAGCCTTCTTCCATCAGTACATTTTCCACTACTATAACATTTAAGGAATTCATCGGTTAGTCCCTTGTTTAGTATCTCATCGAGAACTCTGCCAGTCGGAATTATGTTTGACCGCATAATAGATTGTTTTATCTCTTCCTCCTTCTTTTCGCCCGTTACGACATGTATTTTCTCCTTCTCAGTAATACTGGTAGCATTTTTTTCCTTGGCCTTGGTTTCCGAGCGGTTCTCCTTACTTTTTTCCTCGAGGAGATTTGATGTTTTCTTCTTACTACTAGGTTTTGTAAAGTTTGAGAACAATTCATCAAGTATGTCTAGAGGGCTCTTCGACTTATCATTTATCATGGAAGCACTTTGTTTTTCTGTCCTCTCTTTTTGCTCTTCCTCCTCTGTACTTGGCTTATTTTCAGGCATTATTGTCTCTGCGGAACTCTCAAGGTGAACTTGTATTCGCATATGCGAAGTAGAAGAATGGTTCACGATCTTTTCTTTCTTATTTTGAGCCTCATCACTATCTGTTTTCTTCTGTAAACCCAGAAACATATCCAGCGTTATTAATCCCTTCTTTCTCAATTGCCTCTTTCTAGTCACCAATGCTAACACTCCACAATCACTACTATATATGATCTGATATAAAGGGGATAATGACAACATGAAAACAATTTATCGGGTCATTACGTTGTTAAGAACAGAAGAATTTAGCCCGCCCACGGGGCCCGCCCCAGGTATCCCCCAGCGGTGCCCCACCCGGGGAATGCCCGGGCATCGCCGGAGGGGGGTTCCCAGGCGCTTCCATTTGGCAGACCGGCCAAATATCATCTTGCACCCAGGAACCTGGCTCCGGCGATGTAGGCGGTTAGCCGCACCATGGTTTATTTAATAAATTTTATTCCTTATATATTTATAATTATAATTTTATGAAACAGTATGTTTATTACTGAATAGTGTTCATTGTTTTTCACAATTGGAAGACTATATTTATTTCCTGTATACGTATTATTGAAACCTACTTAGTGATATCTAAGGTGTTGACTGGTGCGGATTTGTGGCTGGGTTATCAGGAGAAAAACCATTGGTAAAATAGTTATTCTTGAGATAAGCGGAGATTCTTCTAAGCCTTACGTTATCGCACTTAAGAAGGAACGTGAGCCAGAGCTGTTTAAGCTCGCGAGGGATTTACCTGTCGGAACCGCTCTTTGTTTCGAGGGAGAACTAGCACCGGTACAGAAGAGTAGAAGGGGAGTCGAGTACATAGCCAAGGAAATCAATATATATTCCAGGCCTCTAGAACCGCTGCCCGTCGACACCATTGGTAAGGTTCCAGCTCTGCTGGACACGAGGATCAAGTACAGGTATCTTTTGTTGAGAAACCCTGTGGAGAAGGCAATCTTCAAGATCAGAGAATCGATGCTGAGAGCCGCGAGAGAATACTTCATAAAGAACGGGTTCATGGAGATACAGACCCCAAAGATCGTTGCTGCTGGTGCAGAAGGGGGGGCAACATTATTTCCTGTGAAATACTTCGAGTACAACGCCTATCTGAGCCAGAGCCCACAGCTCTATAAACAGATGCTTATGTCCAGCGTACCACGCGTATACGAGATCACACCGTATTTCAGGGCAGAGAAATTCGATACGCCGAGACACCTTAATGAATCATGGGGTATTGATGCCGAGATAGGTTTCATCAAGTCAGAAGAAGACGTTATGAATGTTCTTGAGAACCTGATCGCCTATATTATCGATTATATAAGAAAGAACAATGTCGAAGAACTCGGAATCCTTGGTGTAGAGCTAAAGCCCTTAACAGTGCCGTTCAAACGCATAACTTTCAAGGAGGCTGTAGACATACTTAGATCGGAGGGTGTCGAGATACCTGAAGGCGAAGACCTAACAGAGGCTGCGGAAAAGAAGCTCGGCGAAATAATGGCATCTAAGGGGTACGACATATTCTTCATAACTAAGTTCCCATGGGAAGCAACGGGCTTCTACTACATGAGAAACGAGGACGGGACGACCAGAAAGTTCGACCTAGACTATAAGGGATTAGAACTATCGAGTGGCGGACAGAGAGAACATAGATACGAGAAACTAATACAGGCCCTAAGAGACAAGGGGTTAAACCCAGAAGGGTTCAAGTTCTACCTTGAGGCCTTCAAGTATGGTATGCCGCCTCACGGAGGGTTCGGGCTGGGTGTTGAACGTCTATTGGTTAAGCTATTAGGGCTCGGCAATGTGAGGGAAGCAATACTGTTTGTAAGAGACAGAAATAGGCTCGTACCATAATGGTTTTCCAAGAATAACACGTTTTATCCTTTAAACACATAGTTTCCCTAACAAGAAAAGACTAGATTATGGGTGCTCAACAATGAGGATCATACTAATTGGTCCGCCTGGAGCAGGAAAAGGAACCTATGCCAAGTATTTCAGCAAGAAATACTGCATCCCCCACATAAGCACTGGCGACATCTTCAGAGCAGAGATAGCTAACGAGACGAGGCTAGGCAAGAAGATCAAAGAATATGTTGAGAAAGGAATGCTCGTCCCCGACGAAATAGTGATCGAGGTTGTCAAGAAGAGGCTGAGCCAGCCTGACACCCAAAAAGGATTCATACTCGATGGATTTCCGAGAACTATTAAGCAGGCGGAAGCACTCGACCAGTTCACTAAGATCGATGCTGCTATACATATTTACATTGATATGGAGGAAGCTGTACGGAGATTGAGCAACCGCTATGTATGCCCCAAGTGCGGGAGATCATACAATCTAATGTTCAACCCGCCAAAGAATGACCTGACATGTGATGATTGTGGAACCAAACTTATCAGGAGAAAAGACGATGAACCCGAGATAATCAGGAAGAGATACAAGATCTACTACGAGACATTCCAACCTATACTTGAATACTACAAAGCGAAGAACCTCCTAATAGAGATCGATAATACACAGGGCAGTGCCAAAGGCATACCGCTTCTTGAAAAAATACTCAAAGAGAAAGAAATACTCAGGATCGAACCATGCAATCCTAATATCTCAATAGTGTAACAGGAGGAATCACCCACTATTGATACCCCGCCTCATATATGTTCAATCAAAATTTTATTCAAAAACATATATCAAACAAGTAGGTCTCGACTCCTTTTTCAATAAGAAATCAGAACCGCTCGAACTACTAAGATACAAGATAATACTCAACGGTATAATAATCCAAGAGACTGGGACAACTATTCTCCATATTGCATCTGTTAATGACAAGATCATGTTCAATAAGAGTTTTAACGAATATTGCCACTGGCACAACGGCCCACTAGATAAGAGGGATAATCCACTTGAAAGAACATACTGTACAAAACCAATTATGAGTGAGCTCGGTTTTTGCAGAGAACACCTACACAGCGATAGAGCCATATACATTAGGTGTTTTGGAACAGCTGGTCTGGAGAGCCTAAGGAACTGCGTCATGCTAGACAAAAAATACGATGAGAAAATAGAGTATTCCGTGTACCTGCTCAGCTATGGACAAGAATCGATAAAAGTCGGAACAACCCGGAGCTTCAGAATCTTCGAACGTATAGCTGAGCAACCACATGTAGTTGCAACAATACTTGCAAAAACAAGTAATGCCTATAAGGCACGAGAGATCGAAACCAGAGCTGGTAAACTACCATGGTTGACAGAGCGACCTAGAAGAAGTCTAAAAACAGTGGTATCTAAGCCGCTATCACCATCTCTATATAGATTGAAAAATCTGAGAGAGAAAACCGTACACACTCTCGGCATTAATGACTCCAACCCTATGTTCTTCCAAGTCCTCCCCGTCGACGATATCAGCTATTATCTTAAAGCAAGAGATACTCATCTAGAGGACCTCGAGGGAAAGAAGCTAGAGATACTTGGTTTCTGGGGAGGCTATCTATTATTGAGTGATATATTTATAAACAATTACTACGTACTAAGAGCAAAAGAGATACTCCACAAGGACACGATCAAGATTATTTCCTAGAATTCCTCTTCTTCAATCTAAGGACAGGTAGGCAGCCGCTACAAAGCTGCAGATGACGCCATATACAGTCTAGACAAGATGCATCAGGATTCTTAACGGGAATTCTGAGATCCTTTGGTAGTTCGCCATATTCGATCTCATAGGCTACTAAGCCATCGTTATATAGTTGTTTCATCCGTTCAATAAAAAATATTATCTCCATCTTGTTCTTACCATAAACCATCGCTATTATGTCGTGAGAATTGTTTTTCATAATGCCAAGTACTCTATTACACTTGCTTAATAGCCTCATCAGTCTTTCAGGGTTATCCACGCTAAACCTAACATATGCGGCAACGCTTCCCGAGAGCTTAATCGAGACAAGAGGCTTTATTTCGAGCAACCCCTTATCTATTAGCCTCTGAATCCTATTACGAATACTCGTGTAGCTCAGTCCTGTCAATTCTGACAATTTAACGAGGCTTACTCTCCCATCTTTCGATAGTTCTTTTATCAAGATGGTATCCATGCTGTCAATGCTGTTGCTCGCCATAATCGCTAGCACCGTAAAAGTGTTTCCAATAAACCCCTTATAACTCCATGGGTTTTCACGCTATCCTCTTCTCAGACTTATATGTAGCCGTGTCCTCTGCTTACCGCTACGAGTACCTGTGATCTCATAGTTCTCTTTTATACTCATGCCTAGTCTATGACTTAGTCTTCTCGCTAGTTTGCGTGCAGCTCCATGACTATAAAAGTATATGTCTATACCGTTCTTCGTCTCTATAGCCTCTATGTAGTCGCGGCCTAGTCTCGGCTCTTTAGCGAATTCTTCTTCGAGTATTTTCTTGAGTTTATCGACATATATGCCACGTATTTGTATAAGTGCTTCATATTCTCTGCTGTCATACATTATACATCTCGGACACTTAGTTGGTCTAAAGTAAATCGTTATTCTTAAGGGGACTCTGAAGTCCGCTGTACCATATTTACCAGAAACAATGATATAGATATCAGTATGCCACGAAGGCGTTGTAATATAATTGTATCCGTCTATCCTTAGTTCTTTGACACCATTAACGGACTTTATTTTGTCAAAAATGAAGTTACGTACTATATAATCTATAGCTGATTCAAAATCATTGGTATCGATCCATTTGTATCCGATCTTTAACGACCCACAGACCTTACATATGTCGAAATAATACGTGTTTTGCTCTAAACGAACCAGTTCTCCCCGTTTTATCCTACACTTCAAACACACCGAATCTATCACGGGGTTTTCTGGCGTATCGTTGCTTCCGCAGTATACACAGAATCTAGCCAATATCTATACACCTATTACACCTATGCCACGAAACTTGTTAGGTACTGGTAGAGTATCCATGATAATGTAGTGGTTGTTATGGCCGATATAAAACCAAGCGTTAATTGTAGCAAGTTATGTCTTCTTAACATGTATCTAGAGTACATGACTATAAAAGTTATAATGAACAGTATTATAGCGTCAATGTTTAGCCCTAGATAGTAGAGTGTTAATGCTGGGCCCGCTATTCCCATTGTGTGTAGGCTTACCTTAGTCCAAAAGTTCAGCATGATTGCAACAATGCTGTTCATTAAATAGGCAAGGCTGAGGAAGAAGGGATAATCCGGATAGTATATCGAGAAAAATAGTGTCGAAAAGAAGTAGTTAAGGATCACGAGCAGGAAAGGTTTAAATCTTTGTTTTTTCTCGGGATAATCCCACTCAATTCCATGTCGTAGTGCCCACGTGGCCGGAATGACTAGTGGAAGAATAGCTAGTGATAACATCATAATTATGAGTGTTGAACAATCTCCACCAAGATATAGCCATGTTCTTATAGCGACATATAGGCCTATAAAGGGGGCCGAGAAGATCAGTGATAGTGCTGTAGCGATATTTTTGCTCATATCAGAGACCCGTGTCATCCCGCATTTCTGAACACTTAGGATTTAATCACTTTTTGTTCTTTACTGCTATCTATACCTTTACGATGTCTACTCATCCATATGTTCCTCCTATAAACGATCAAAGGATTCTTCGCCTTGCAATCACCTGCTACCGGACACAGCCCTAGGCTCTTCATAGTCTGACAGCTATAGGGCATGTACTGTTTCCTGCTACCCCGAAGCCCAGCAATATGCTCTATCTGGTATCGAGCTATCTTCTCATTAAAGTCCGGCACATTTTTGAAAAGCCCTAGTATTTCCTCAACATCCATGCCTATTCTTGCAAGGAAAGCCGTGATAGTGAAACGGGCTTGATGTGAGAGGTTCTCTCCCGCACGGAGGGACTCAATGATCTTAGACATGCATGGCGGAAATGCGCCGAAATCTATTATGTTTGTCTCGAACGCGCCTTGCTGTGTTTGCCGCACTGTACGGACTTGGTACCAGTTTGCTTTATCAAGTATTTCCCGAGCTTTCTCTATTATGGGACCTAATTCTTCAGGTCGTATTTGTAGTTCTTTGATCTGG
>JALSQP010000138.1 GCA_026985375.1 Desulfurococcales archaeon
CTCTGGCTGTTAGGGCGGTGCCGTAGCCAGTTGATACTATTCTCGCGTGTAGTCCGCCCAGCTCTACCGGCTTAGCAGTTACTACACCCCAGGCATTGTAACCTACGATCTTACTGTACTCATCGAAGTACCAAGCCATGGTCTGTGGGTTAGTGTAGACGTCAGGAGCGGGTATGTCGACATCAGGACCTACGTCCTTGGCGATTGCTGCAAAGTACTTCCTGCTTAGCTCTTCTAGTTCTCTCTGGCTTAGCTCCTTGGGGTTAACCCTTATTCCTCCCTTACCACCACCGTAAGGTATTCCTGCGAGGCTGTTCTTCCAGGTCATCCACATCGAGAGAGCTACTACTTCTCCGGGAGTCACATCTTCACGGTATCTTATACCGCCCTTGTAGGGGCCTAGGGCGCTGTTGTGCTGGCTTCTCCAGCCAATATAGACTTCGATCTTACCATTGTCTCTTCTTATGGGTATCTTGACCTGTACGAGCTTCTCTGGGTGACGTAGTACCTCGACAATCTCATCAGGAAGACCGAGAAGCCTGGCTGCTTCTCGTAGCTGTTTTACAGCCATTTGGTAAGTAGGATCGTTTTCATATAAGATAGGTGAGATCTCCATTCGGAATCACCACTATGTTTCTCTACACCTTGAATATACTATATTGTTGGGTATATATACTCTTCGGTATAGTACTTATATGTTAATACTATTATAGGTGGGAGCCAAGTGGGTATATATGTGCATATAAATGGGCTGTAAATACCAAAATAGAATATCGTATCATATATATCTACAAGAATAAGAGTTGTATATAGATGTATGTATTAACAAAACTTACTCCTCCCTTATTATCAACGTATCACTGTACTCTTGAAGAGTCTTAAACAACTTGGATATGTCTACATCCTTTATTGGTGGCAAGACATGCGGCTTAGGTGGTTCCTCTCCGGGCTTTAGAGCTCCTCTTCTCACTAGTTCCTCAATTATTCTTTTCTTGATATTATCGTCGGCCAACACGCTATGATATATCGTTGATAAACTCTTCTTGATCATATCTGGTATGTGAGATTCATCCCTCTCCTCATGTATGTGGGGATTACGGGGCTCTATCTGGTATATCTCGATTGTTTTCTCGAAGACATCTTTATCCACGTTCTTCTTTATCCCTGTGTATTCTTCGAGCATGTAGACTATTTCATAGGGCTCTATACTGAAGCCGCTCGCATAGGCTAGTTTGTCCACGAGCTCCATAGTCATAGCATGTTCTCCGGCGTTACTCGTCTTTATGATGTCTGCCTCGAACTTTGTCAGCCTTGCGATCAGCATGTTCATAAACCTGTTGGTTATTTCTGACACGCGTCCCCTTCTTCTGAAGTAGAATCTTCTGCCTACGAACTTCGTCTTATATGGCCATTTTATCCTGATCATGGTGTATGGTGATTGTGCCATGTAGAAGCCAGCTGCATAAATATCAACATACTCGTTAACTGCTCCAGGTATATAGTTATCCGAGTCTATGAAGCCAACATATTTTCTCCCAATGATCTTTGATAAGAGCAACCCCAGAACCATGCCTTCTCCCTTTCCATCTCTGATCTTCCCCGTTTCATCAAGGAGATACGGATAGCCTGCCTCGACCAATGCATCGCTAAAAGCTAGGTCTTTCTGATGTATCATAAGGAAAGGTCTTCTCGTTAAGCGGTAGAACTGATATACCGTGTCAAGCTCTATCCTATATCTGTCAATGGGTTCACGTCGGCTATTAGAAACAACTATGACAAACGCCTCATGCGGTATCCCGCTAAGAACTCCTTCCAGGACCTTTGGATTCTCATCTTTGATTGGTATTATTATCGTCATGTTCGACTCAAGTTCTTCGAGCTCTGCCCTACCAATGTTTATAGTGCCGGCAACATCGCCCAATGGTCCACTCGACTTACCACCTGTTAGCTCAAGAACCCTCTGGACATCGAAGAACTTGACAGCGCCAAATCGCTCCATATACCTGGGCATCTCTAGTCTCACTATTGCTTCACCTCCAGACTATTATATTTGGTATAGAGAGGAATAAAACATGAGTTGTAGAATTAACACTGTTTTGTGGTGTATACAGGGATGCGCCTCGTGGTAATGACTGATCTAGATGGATGCGTCCTTGATCCTAAGACTTACAAGTATGATAAAACACTTCCCCTGATACAAAGGCTAAGAAAACAAGGCATCGAGATAATCTTTAATTCTTCAAAGACGAGAGCAGAGCAGTTGCTCTATATGGATAGACTAGGGCTCAAAGATATAGTTTTCATTGTTGAAAATGGTGCTGCAATCTATATCCCGAAGAAGAAGAAGGCCAGCCTACATGTCTTTAAAAATAATACCAAATGCAGGAATCATGAGGATTACTATGTTTGCATTCTCGGTAAAACAATAGACGAGATAAAGAACATGATAAGTGACATTATAGAAAAGTACAGAGATCACATAATATGGATGGATGAGATCACACCAAGACTACTTAGTGAGCTAACGGGCTTACCAGAAGATGAGGCCGTGCTCGCGCTCAAGCGAGAATACAGCTATTTGTTTATCCCAAAGACGAAAGATAGTGCAACCATAGATGATGTACTAAACAAAATAAGGGAAAGAGGTCTAAACATCCAGGTTGGCGGTGTCGGGATTAGCCAGATCAATGGAGACCATGATAAGGGCAAAGCGCTTCTCCTTCTGAGAGGTATTGTGAAGGAGTACAGGTATGCCCACATAATTGCGGTAGGCGATGCTATGAATGATGCTCCAATGCTCAAGATAGCAGATACAGGCGTATTGTTAGGAGTGAATCTTGACGTGGTTAAAGCTATTGAACGAGACGATCTGATCGTGATAAAAAACAAGGGTTCTCTAGCGTGGAGAAACATATTGGCAAGGCTAACAGGAAACTACGACTTAGTCGTTAGAGGATGATGTTTTGGATGTAGCCCATACAGTATTGGCACTACTATTTGCTCTAGGTTTCCTTCTAGCCCTACTCGTTAGAAGAGCAAACCTATCAGGTGCTATCGGCTACCTCCTAGCAGGCCTCATAATAGGCTTAATGCTTCCAATTCCTGGAAAACTGATGTCTATGTTCGAAATACTATCCGAGATCAGCATCATCCTCCTCTTCTTTGAGATCGGTTTTGAGATCCATATTGAGAACGTAAAGGATATTATAAGACACCCCCTCTACATATCGCTTGTCGAGCTATTGTTTGCAAATATCCTCATAGCAATAATACTATATCCGTTCGGCACACCGGTTCCACTAATAATTATAATAGGTCTTATAGCTTCTTTCTCCAGTACAGTATTCACATATAAATTGTTGGAGGAACATTACCCGTCCCCCACTGTTATCAAGACTGTACTAATGGTTGCCGCTGTTGAAGATATAATCATAGTAATATCTCTTAACTTCATTAAAGGGTTCGCCGACGGCATAATGTTAATCGTAGTTAAGACCCTCTTCTTCCTACTTGCGGGAAGTATTGCTAGTTATTTATTCTCAAAATATATTCTCTCAAGACTCATCTCCCACGACGAGCGTGGCCTAATACTGATGATATCCTATGGTTTATTCATGGGTGTTGTGGCTGACTACTTCGATCTAACCCCTGCTCTGGGTGCATTTATCGCAGGAATATCGATATCCGCTGTTGAGCACAGCAAGCCTGTTATGAAGATGTTTAAGCCTGTAAGAGCTGTTTTTATAACAATTTTCCTGTTATCCATGGGTGTAAACATTGCATTACTACCTATTAATTATGAAACCCTCCTCGTCGGCATGGTCATCGGTATCGTTGTAGCGTTCATACATTGTTTCTCAACGTTATTTTCATGTATGCTTATTGGTAGAGGAAACAGAAGAGAAAGAATTGAAACGGGAAGCTATTTATCAACGGTTAGTGAGCTGGCATTGGTGATAGCATATTATTCGTATATTTATGATAGGGGTGACGGCATAGTATTTGTCGTAGCGTCTACTGCAATAGTAACTGGTTCGATCATTGCGTCTTATCTTGTAGAAAATTTAGAGGGGGTAGAAAAATACTTTGATAAACTATGTACTGTGATAGGTAAGCTTAGAAGTTAAGCTAGAACTTTACATATTTTTCGCCGGGACTGCCACAGATAGGACATTTCTCTGGAGGCTCCGAACCTATATAGGTATGGCCACAAATAGGGCACACCCAAATATATCCATCTATAGGCACGTCTTGCCCTTTCTCAATGTATTCCAATGCTTTCTTGTAGAGCTCACCATGTATTTTCTCTGCTTCAAGCGCCCACTTGAAGCTCTGAAGGGCCTGTCTATCGCCCTGTAGCTCCGCGATCTTTATATAGGCTGGATACATCTCCTCTACCTCGAAGATCTCGCCACGAATCGCTTGGCCAAGGTTCTTCTTGGTATCACCAGGTCCGAACGCCGAGCCAGCGACTACTTTGAAGTCAGCGTCCAGTCCGCTTAATCGTCTGGAATGATTTCTAGCATGCACGTACTCGGCGTAAGCTATTGCCCTGAAGAGCCTAGCTATGTTTTTATATCCTTCACGCTCAGCTATCTCGGCATAGATGAGGTAACGCATATGAGCCATAGATTCTCCGCCAAAGGCAGACATTAATACATCCTGAGTCATGGGACGAGGCCCGTTCATGTTAACACCGGCTTCATAATATGTTTAAAAAGACTAAAAGAGGTTTTCAGCCCTCACACGGTTCTTCATCGCAGACGCTCTGTTCCGAAGTCGTTCATCACATATTATCCCTAAGAACTATTAGCGGTTATATAGTATTTTCTAAACGGTGCAATACATTATGAGGCCTGCCATCCTAGTTATAGATATGATCCACGAGTTCGTTCATGGAAGACTTAAAAGCCCTGATGCTGAGAAGATAGTTCCAGTGATAAACAAACTCCTCATCAAGGCTAGAGAGAAAAACGTACCAGTCATATACCTGTGTGACAAGCATTTCCCATTCGACCACGAACTCAAGATCTGGGGAGAACATGCACTCTATAATTCGTCTGAAAATAAAATCATTGATGAGCTTAGGCCTGATGAAAACGATATAATATTATATAAGAGGAACTATAGTGGTTTCAGAGATACCGGATTATTTAATGTGCTTCGTGACCTAGACATTGACACCGTTATATTGACTGGCATACATACGCATATCTGTGTACTTCATACCGCGTGGGATGCCTTCTACTATGGTTTCAACATTATTATAGTCCGAGACGCCGTTGCCGCGTTCAGTAGAGAAGACCACGAGTATGCTCTAAGATACATGGAGAAAATATATGGTGCCAGGATATTGTCGAGCGAGGAAATAATGAAGATAATTGATAACATTCGGGGGTTAACATTCAACCATAAATCGGGATTATGCCTATGAGCTTGCCTTTGTCATAAACATATTTTAGCTTGGCGCCAAAGACTTTTTCTATACTCTTCCTCCCGATCACTTCTTCTATTGTTCCCTTATCAATGATCCTTCCATCCCGCAATAATATGAAATAATCGGCTGTATTAACGGCGAATACAGGGTCGTGTGTAGCTATT
>JALSQP010000139.1 GCA_026985375.1 Desulfurococcales archaeon
ATTCGAACTTAAAGGTGAGCCACTGCTCGGGCCCAACATATATTTTTCCTCTCCAGTAGAATACTGAGAAGGACAGCAGTAATGCAGTATAACAGGCACCTGTCAATGCACCAATAGCTTTACCACGCAGTCCTTTGAACTTCTGGGCAAGATACCCCGCCACATATCCCTCAGTGAACTTAATAATTAGTGTTGCAGGAGCAAATATCCCGTAACCTGTTGATAGGTCTGCAAGACTTGAGCCTATGCCTCCCGCTATACTAGCAACCAGTGGTCCTGCTGTTAGGGCTGCTAGGTAGATCATCGCTTCTCCTAGGTTGAAGTACCCGCCCGTAGCCGGCTGATATATTTGTAGAGCAACGGTGGCGACGTATACAGCTACTGTATATGCTATAATTAATAGTAGGTTCTTGCTATAGGACTTCATTTCTTCCACCAATAAATATTCTCTTGTCCCGTATAATCAATATAAAGTTTTTTCTTTAAGTATCCTTAGGATAGACGATGAATAGTGATTAATACTTCTCTCCCCCTATCAGTCAACATATACTTCCTAACGCCCTGCTCCACGTATGATTCAATAAGCCCCATCTTCTCCAGTTCTCTGAGGTGCTGGTAGACGGCTTGAACAGATATCTTCACCCCGAGGAGCTTCCATAAGCCATAACCATGTATAGGTCCGTTCTCCGCTATTTTCTCGAGAATCATCAGCTTGGTAGATGAAGGGAACACACTTATCTCGCTTCTCGAACGACTAGGCCTGCTATAGGCTCTCGGGCCCTTCAACCCGTGGCCAGTCAATATAACGACTGTATCGCCTTCAAGCTGTTCGGAGAGCTTCAGCACACCAGCCAGTGCTACGGCTGAGGATGGCTCCACAAATAACCCCTCGTTTCGTGCTAGAAGCTTAGCAGCTTTAAGTAATTCCTTCTTAGAGACCGCCAATACATTACTCCTGCTCAGAATCTTCGATATCTTGTCTTTAACTGGAGAGTCTGAGTACATGAGGCCTGGTGGAGGCTCTTCACGACATCCATAAGGTATGCCGAAGATTCTTGAATAAACAGGGTTTCCACAACTCTCGATCCCAATGAGTCTTGGCATAGTTGATATTATTCCTCTATCATACATTTCCTTGTATCCATGATATATACTGTAGAGTGTTATGCCTGAACCTAGAGGTACTACGATGTTCCTGGGGACCTTCCCTAGTTGCAGGTATATTTCTATACCTATGGTCTTAAGGCCCTCGATGGATAATGGGTTGTGGGATGTTGAGCCTGGATAAGCCCTTATCTCGGAAATCTTCTTCGAGATAATATCTAGTAGTTCATCTATCGTTTTATCTAGAACCTTTACATGAGCACCATATGCTTTCATAAGAAGTATTTTCTCGGGATCCGTTTTCTTTGGAACTACGACATACGCTTTGATCCCAGCCCTAGCACTATAGGCCGCTATGCTTGAACCCATATTGCCATCGCTTGCTAGTAGGATTCTCTTCTCCCCAAGACTACTGGCATGACTCACGATCAG
>JALSQP010000140.1 GCA_026985375.1 Desulfurococcales archaeon
ATAGCCTCTACCACATCATCGGTGGGATTAGGCTTCACGCCTGTGTATCTAACATATTCTATTCCTTGTTCATCAAGGATCTTTTTAAGCTCGGAGAAAGCCCCCGAGACATCAGCTGATCTTTTCCCTGAGACTATGAGAAGCTTCTTATGGTTCTTTAAGTGTCTCATGAGGTTTCCGATGGTTTCTGGGCCGAAGTATAGTTTAACTCCACCGTTATAGATAGTGAATTTCTCGAGCATTTCTGCTCATCCCCCCATAATTTATCATACATTATATCATTATTATTCTATATCAATGTAATATGTATCTTTGAATTGAAGTGTATTATAATAAAGTTTAAATGCTCCATGCTTCATTAGTATTTCTTACAAAAGGTAGGGTGTAACATATGAATCCAATATATAAATATATACCCATAACCCTTATAGTCATAACAATGATCATAGCACCACTACAGGCAATAGGATATGCACCTCCACAACCACACCACATGCTGGGCCAGCTCGGGATCATTGGACCATATATCGATCACCCATTAAATACCCCCATAGGCTTCACTACTGACTACAAATACAGATTAACGACAGCCTTTGGAAACTACACTGTTGTCTTAGCCAACGGTATACGCTCATATATAGTGGCCCCTGGCCATCCGATGCTGCCTGTGTATACTTATAAGGTCGAGGTAAACGGATATATTCCTGCAGACAAGGTACATGCATATGTCTATGTTGAACACATCGGTGTAAAACACCTCTCGAAACCCATAATACCGGCACCTCAGCCGCTTTTCTATGGATTTAGAAACCAGACATTGATATACACTATGGATGAACAGATATACTCCGCGGACAAGTTTTATCCTGGTAAACTGGTGAACATTAATGTATGGCATGGAATGCATGGTAAAACGATAATTATAGTGAGATATTATCCTGTACAATATAATCCCGTGACGGGTACGATCTTCTACATCGACAAGGCATCAGTCTACATAGAATACCCTCGCCCCATGCCTGTAGCATACGCTGAGAAATCCATCTTAATACTTACGACAGACAAGCTGGTAGGAAACGTGACGAAGCTGGCTGACTTCTACAAGAGTAAAGGCTATAATGTAACAATTGTCACGACGAACTATATATGGAAAAACTACAAGCCGATAAATAATATTACACGGTACTCTGGATTCTACAACCCATTATTCAACGACTCATACTACAATATCATAGCCAAGACCTATAACTGGACCTTAGCCCTAAAAATAATTGATTATCTTAACACGACGCTCGGAAAATACGATAACCTATTGATCATAGGTAATGCTAGCGATATACCTCCAAGCTTCTATTATCACTACAGGTTCTATGATCCGTACAACAACTGGGTTCCAACAGACTTCTTCTATGCCAGCCCAGATCTAGATCTTGCGCCAAACATATATGTTGGGAGAATACCGTTCAGCAACCCAGAAATAGTTTCCGATATAATAGATAAAATAATAAACTGGTATAAATCCGGCATCACCAATAGTAGGGACATCTACTTATCGGGAGGATATCCCTTCAGCCTATCACTCATGTTTGGAGAGACAGCATTATCGACAATGAATCTTTTCGGCCAACTATCAATGTTCCGTGTACACATGCTCACTAGAACAAGTCTTAATTATAACAGACAAGCCGTACTCTCGATACTGAGTGGTGAAAAGAAAGCATTATGGTACTTCGCCCTTTGCCATGGATCCGGAACAGCCCTAGGTGACAAGCTTATAATAAATACTGGATCCGGCACAATCACGGCGTTCGAAACACTGGCATCAGTAAATGATCTATTATCGATGAAAAACAATGCAGCTGTACCAATAGTTTCAAGTGTTGCATGTATGAATGCTGCTTGGGACAATAATGTTCCGACATATTGGTTCAGGTATCCTTCATTCGGCGAGGCAATCTTACTATCACCAGCTGGAGGAATCGCATATATAGGTAGCGCTAGGGTCGCTGCAGAACTAGGAGTAATGTTCATGATATACAATGGGATAGAAACCGTCCAGTATTTTGGCGCGACATATCTCCACTACAATATCCTAAAAGCATATGCCAGTCTAATGGGTAGAACTAATGAGACTAGCTTAGGCTATGTTGTTGATAAAGGCATACTGGATTACTTTGCCTCTGCACCAATGATTGATAACTATGTACTGGGAGAAGCCTTTAAGCTGTCTCTCCTCGGCGACTCTAATCTCATCTTACCGGTCTGGAAAGAACCCTCTGAGAAAGCATACATCAATGTGAAGACTCTATATAAGTACTCCGCTGAAATACCTGCGGATCTAATAGCGTTTTATGCACGTGGTTCTATCCCACTATACGGGATAACCCAGAAAGCCATCATAGGTCTAACTGGTACTGAAGATACCGTCGGCGTCTATAATGTAAAGATAGTTAATTCCTTTGGATACCTAGTAAACTACGACTTAGTTAACAAAACGGACATCTACATGCCGGCAACGGGTACCTATAACTACACACTAGGATTTAACAAGTATGTGAATGGCTTGATACTAACTAAGTTCAGCTTGTTTGGATGGGGAGAGATAAGAGTACTCCTTGGAGCACTGGGAGTCATAGTATCGCCTACTACTGCTTCTGCTGGAGAGCCAGTGATTCTGGGAGTTTACGGCATGGACTTAATGGGAGCCAGAACAGTCAATGTCTATGTTGCGGGCAGACTAGTGATACCCGATCTACCACTATCATATGGTTCAGTCGTGTGGAAGTTTGCACTGCCATACATAGCTCCCGGTAGCTATAATGTAACTGTCCTGCCGACAACGTATGTAAGTAGCGACCTCATCCTTGCACTGTCGAAGTTCTTATCACAAGAAATCACTATTACCAAGGAGGATAATCTCGTTATAATATCTAATGCCCCACCAGTTATGCAACCTGGGAACAAGGTCGAGATCCTTGTACAAACGATATATGCCGGCAAACCAGTTGATGCCATATTAAAATCATACATAGTAGGACCCGATGGAGAGAAAATTGATCCAAACATAACTAGGTTAGGGACAGGTACATATAAGCTTATATTAAAACCGGATAAGCCTGGACGCTACTCAGTAAGTATCATGGCATACTTCAAAGACAAATACCTAGAGCTAAGAGGATACAACAGCTTTTCTCTAATAGCGATTTCATCGATCTATAAAGGCTTCGATACAATAACACAGAAACTCTACTCGTTGGCAGAACACTTCAATGAAAACCTCACTTCACTATCCAATCTCATAAAGACAGGCGTCCTACCAGGAATAAGATCAAATAATGCCCTTCTCGGATCTCTGAAGCAAGACGTTGAATCATACAAACCAATACTAGATCAATTGAGCTCACAGTTAAACAACATTAATACCAGCCTCGGTTCGATATCAGGTAAACTAGCAAAACAGGAAACCATTCTAAACGATTTGAGCTCTAAAACAAGCGAGTTAATTAGTATTTTGAACCAAGCCAAAACAACTATCATTAACGCCATTAATACAGTGAGCTCTAATATAAGCCAAAATATCACGTCACTACAGAACAAATTATCGACGGTAACGATATATAGCGAGGCAGGAACAGTCCTTTCGGTAATAATCTTGATAGCTGTAATAGTACTCGGCGTCATCAAAAAGAAGTAAGAATAATATAAATTTAGAATATTTTTTACATGTTCCACTAAATGCAGAGGTAATTTCTTTATCTAGTTTCTATCAACTGTTTTACATAAGTTATCTCTCCTTGACAGACTTAAGAAACCTCACACTAGTCTCCTTCCCAATTAATGCTATTAATGGAGCCGCCCTAGGACCACTTGGTTGTCCCAGGAATAATCTGTAGAAGCTGTGATATAGGGAGCGTCTCTCCTTGGGGCTAAGGTTTTTGGTGGCTTCGATCATAATGTTCTTTATCACGTCTTCACTCCACTCCTCGAGCTCTTCAAGCATTTCGCCCATTCTATACAGTATCTCGCGGTGCCCCGGCGATATCTCCCCGATTATCCTTGGATCAGGTTCCGGGAGAAGCCTTATCTTCAAGTAGTCAGGAGCATATTTCTCGACCCATCTGCTGGCTCTCTCCATGGTCTCGAGTATCCTTTTTACACCGTATTCGGTTGGCTTTTCGGGGAGATGACCACTATTCCTGAGCCTCCTCAATCCTTCCGTCCCCCATAATTCGCGTGGAATTAGCTGGACGAGCACAGCTAAATGGGTATAAGGTACTTGCTCAGGCATTTTCTTAGGGGGTTCTCCATTGGGGTAGCTTAGCTCATAGCTCCTTGACAATAGGGTCTTTTTTTCCTCGTCACCAGGATCCTCCACACCATAGTATATCCGCTCCGCTTGGTAGTACTGGCTATAGTATTGCGGTATTTCATAAAGGCTTACGATAAGCTTTTTCATGGGAGGCGTCCTTAGGACGAGGAACCTATATATGTGAGGGTGCGCGACCTCATACCACTCCCTCGGCGTGAACCCTGTGAAGTCGCTGCTTGACATATCCACTATTCTCTTGTCCTTGGTTCTCATTGCTACCCATTCATAGGGTATTCCCTCAGGGGGTCTTATTCCATAAGCGTTGATCGCTAGATCCACACAGCTATCCCTGCTTCCTCCAGGGGTCGCGTGGTCTTTTCCATATGGCTCAAAATCGACTCCCAAAGCCCACCAGACACCAACCCACTCTATCCTCCAGTTTAATTTCCCTTTCACAATACTGGTCTCTCCACGGTGACCGCAGTTCCTACATTTGTACTCTATTCTTTCATTGCCGATTATCTTGGTCGCCTCGGTCTTATCGATCCTTCCGCACCCTTCACATATCGGCTCGAAGGGTATCCATGATTCAGGATATTTCTTTCTCCCCCTATACTTGTTGATGATTTCTCTTACCTTATCTCTCAGCTCGAATGTTTTCTTGGTAAATTCTCTGAGCTTTCCAGCGTAAAGATCAGTAGTTGTGACAACCTCTATGTTCCCATCCGTGAATTCCTTAATATAAGGGCCGAAGTCCTCCCAAAAATGCTCCACCCAGTTATTATGGCATCCCTCGGGATCGGGCACCTTTACCAGAGGCCAACCTATATACTTCTTGGCTTCCCCGGGATCCTTGAAGACCCGACGCTGGCTCTCCTTACCCTTCCAAGCATCCTGCGTATACAGCGTCAAGTACTGCTTGATCCTAAGCCCCCTTCGCGAGAGGATTCTCCTTAAAGTCTCTGGAATTATTATCTCTCCGCGTAGACGGCCAACATGTTGAAGCCCTGAAACACTCAAACCGCCGTTAAACATCAGTACATCCTTACCGCGAGATCTAAGACTATCTATAAGTCTATCGGCCAGCTCATCTATCCAGTGCCTATATGTCAAAATACAACACCCTGCATAATCATGGGTTCCACTAAAACATATACCAATAATTTATGTCTATAAAGAATTATCTGTCCAAGGAAATAGTATCATAGCACAATAAGTCTAAACAAGGTTTGTTGAGGTCTTTCTACAAATAGATCTTTAGGCTTAGCAACCACCATGAAATATTATTAGAAACCGGGACCAAAGAAAGAATACGAGATTCCTATATGTATTAACCGTAGTGAGGTTCAATGATGGCGAATTAAGATGAGATATATCGCCTAAGACGTTGAAGCACTCATTAATTACTCGACTAATACAGCGTTGTCCATTATCTGCATATTTTGTCCTTAATTATTCGTAATAGTTTTTTCTTGATTACTACTATCAAAACGATTATTATAGTAATAATTATTGCTCCAATATATTGTTGAACGACTTGTAGTGGGTTTTCTGGTACATATATAATATTGCTTTTTTCCGCCTTGATCTGTGCTTGAATTATTAATGTTGCCTGTATAGTTTCCCTATATATGAATGGTAATTCGTCTGGACTGATATTTATCGTAGTTACTACATATATTGTTGCCTGTGTTAACCAACCTTCATCCACGTATTGTTGTATTGTTCTTAGATAGAAATGCTTTGTAGATGCTGTTATTTCCACTATGAATTGATTATTCGACATAACAACATGTGACCTAGTATTGCTATTAACTTTTGTAAACCACGTAGTTGACTGATTGAATATTGTTTGGCCTTTCAATACATTAAGTATTTCGGGTGGAACATATACAGCTATAACTCCCTCATACAAGCTTTTTTGGGGAATCCACGTCTCTCTCGCGACATACTTAACCTGCTCCGTCGTAATTAGCAATGAAAACAGATTATAGAGAACCGAGATAACTCCACTAGTTTTTATATTCAGAGACGCATATCTAGTGTCGACAAGCATTTCCTCAGTTGCTGGACTTGAAGTCATTGTTTTTAGTGTTTTAGACTTTTCCTTTTCAAGGGCAGTTGTTGAGGGATGAATAGTGATGTTTAATAATATATCGTACGTACCTGATCCTAGTATTTTGCCTTTTCCTAGACATTTATAGTTTCCCACCAATCTATATTCGATATATCTTATTTTCGCTCCTTGACTAGTAATTATTGTTATAGCCAATGATAGGAATAACATCAACAACATGAATAAGGTCGCTATCTTTATATGTATCGTTATCTCACCACTTGTAGATAGTTATTTTTCCGATGATATTATTATTCAATCTCCTATGAAAAATTTATAATGATCGTTACACGAATAATTGATCGGTGGTAATACCTTGAATGCTCAACGAAACGCTAAGGTTGCCAAACAAGAAGAGATCAGTGGTAGAGAGGTAAGTCTACTCTGGATAATGCCTTTTGATGCGCAGATTAGGGATGTAATCTATAATTATATAAGATATGTTAAGGGCTTGGAAGACAGGGTTATTGATACTTGGCCGTTGCAGAGACTAAGATATATTCTACAACTACAGGCAGCTCATTTCGTTTATCCTTCGGCGACCCACACCCGTTTCAATCACAGCCTTGGTGTCATGCATATTGCTTACAGGTTCATGGATCAGCTC